>NZ_JBAWAC010000546.1:0-2149 GCF_049589095.1 Haladaptatus sp.
AGGGTGCCCTGCCCACGGTCGTCGCCGGACTCGTGAACACGCCCGTCATCGGACTCCCCGTCTCGAACGGCTACGGCCACGCTAGCGGCGGCGAAGCGGCGCTCTCGGGGATGTTGCAGTCCTGTACCGTCCTCTCGGTCGAGAACATCGACGCTGGCTTCGTGGCGGGCGCACAGGCCGGTCTCATCGCCCGTGCGGTCGGGTCGGCGCGGGAGAAGTAGGAAGAATCGGGGGGAGTGAGTTCGAAGATGAGGAAGTCAAGCGGACTGCGTTCGGTCGTCTTGACGATGGCGACGGACGCTAACCACCGTGAGCGGGAGAAGAATAGCGAGTAGAACCATCAGTCCGATGTTGGTGAACCGTAGTTCGAAAAACCGAGTGACAACGAGATACGCCCAGCAGAACGTGTATCCGGCTCCCGTAATAAGGGAAATTTTTGGCGCATCGTGAATATACATGCTGTAAAGTATGAACAGTTGTGCAACGAAACAGAGTGCCGGGACGGCAACAGAAAGGGGATTCATTACTCACACGATCAATTTCGCTCCCCATAGTTGTTAGGTACCCAATGTTTTCTCTCAGGCAGACGGTCTGAGTTCGTCGGAGATGGGGTTCTCGGGCAACGGTCGAAGTCGAGAGTCAGATGGACTGCGTTCGGTCGTTCCACCACTGGCGATGGACGGTAACAGCGGTGAGCGCGAGGATAGTCACCAGTAGAACCCCAAGTCCGATGGTAGCGAAACGAAGTTCGAAGAACTGAGTCACGGCGAGGTATGCCCAGAAGAGCGTGTATCCGGACCACGTGACGAGGACGATTCGAGGCTTATCTTGGCGGTACTGGATGTAGAGCGCGACGAGTTGCGTGACGAAGCTAAACGCCGCGAGGTCGAAGAGGAGGGAATCCATCGTCAGTACGGTCGGTTTCACTCCGCATAGTTATTATGATTCCAACTGTTTCTGTGGGAAGATTAGTAACCGCGGTTACGGTCGGAGTGCGGAACGTTCGAAAGCTATTTTCTTCACCACATTATTACCAGAATATGGAGATGGGCAGAATTCGAACAGTTGTTTGTGCGTTGATCGGTCTCTCTGCGGGCGCGGTACTCGGACCGCTGTTCGTCCCGAATCCGACGGGACTGCTCGCGGCAGCGACAGCACTCGCCGTCGCGCTGCTGGTCGGTGGCGGTCTCTATCGCTCGAACTGGCGGCGTCGCTCGTCCGAGTAAAAGTCAAAAGCGAAAATCGACGAATTCAGGCCGAGACCTGAATCTTCTCTTCAGCGCCGAGCGCTTCCACGACCAGTTCGGCCACGTCGATGATTTCGATGTCGTCCTCGTAGCCGCCCGTTTTTCTCCCGTCCTCGTACATCGTCATGCACATCGGGCAGGCGACGACGAACTTCTCGATCTCGGGTCCGGCGTCGGTGTCTTCGAGCGCCTCGCGGATGCGCTCCTCGCTCGGTTTCGACGTTTCATCGAAGTCCATCCAGAGGCCGCCACCGCCGCCGCTGCAGCAGAACGAGTTGGAGCGGTTGCGCGGCATCTCGTCCAGGGTACAGCCGGTTCCTTTGACGATTTCGCGCGGAGCCTCGTACTCGTCGTTGTAGCGTCCGAGGTGACACGGGTCGTGGTAGGTGACCGTGTAGTCGAGTTCGTTTCCGGAGAGTCCCAGTCGGTCGGACCGGAACAGTTCCTCGACGACCTGCGTGTAGTGGTAGACCGGCGCGTCGAAGTCGTCTGCCATCTCCGGATACTCGTTTTTGAACGTGTTGTAGCTGTGCGGGTCGGTACAGACGATTTTGTCGAACTCGCATTCATCGAACGCGGCGACGTTGTCCTCGACGAGCATTTCATAGAGACCTTCCTCGCCGACGCGACGCACGTCGTTGCCGTCGTTCTGCTCGTCCTCGTAGAGGATGCCGTAGGAGATGCCAGTCTCGTGGAAGATGGTGGCGAGCGAGCGGGCGACGCGTCGGTTGCGCTCGTCGTAGGACGGGTAGTCGCCGACGTACCAGAGGAACTCCACGTCCTCGTCGCGGGCGTCGGGAATCTCGAAGTCGAGTTCCTCGGTCCACTCGGGGCGGCGGCGCTCGGGGTCGCCGAACGCGTTGCCGTTCTGGAAGACGTTCATCATCGCGTCCTGCACGTTG
>NZ_JBAWAC010000547.1:0-4897 GCF_049589095.1 Haladaptatus sp.
TTCTGGAGGCCGTCCGGATCCGCCTCCCGGAACTTCCCTTCATCCTCTTTACCGGCAAAGGGAGCGAGGAAATCGCCAGCGAGGCTATCTCCGCGGGCGTCACCGAATACCTCCAGAAAGGCGGTCCGGACGGATACGCAGTGTTGGCGAACCGTATCGAAAACGTGGTCCATCGATATCACGCGGAGCGGGAAGCACGAGCGTACCAGCGACGGATGGCCGCCGTCTACGACCGAGTGACGGACGCGTTCTTCGCGCTGAACACTGACTGGCGGTTCACCTTCGTCAACGAGCGGGGCGAGGAGTTGTTGAACCGGCCGGAATCGGAACTGCTCGGCACCTCCGTCTGGGACGTGTTTCCCGAATCGATCGATTCGGCGTTCGAGGACGAGTATCGAGCGGCGATGGAAACACAGGAATCGACGACGTTCGAAGCCTACTTCGACCCGCTGAAAACGTTGTTCGAGGTGCACGCCTACCCTTCGACGGAGGGGTTGTCGGTTTACTTCCGTGACATCACCGACGAGACGCGGATTCGAAAGGAACACCGCCGGGAGCGCGAACTGCTCGAACGGGTGTTCGAGACGAGTCCCGTCGGTATCGTGATCCTCGGAACGGACGGGGAAATCCAGCGGGCCAACGAACGGTCGGTCGAGATGCTGGGTTTGTCGGAGGAAGCGATCATGAACCGTAACTACAACTCCCACGAGTGGGAGGTTACGGACGAGAACGGCACCCCGCTTTCGGAGGATGACCATCCGATGAGAAGCGTCTTCGAGGACGAAACGACCGTTCGCGATGCTACGATTCGGTATCGACGTCCCGACGGGGAGTGGCGTCAATTCTCGGTCAACGGGGCACCGGTGTACTCCGAGGAGGGTGACGTCGAACGGATGGTCTCGATCATCGAAGATACGACCGAATCCGACGGGAAATGATCTCTCACGGGTCGTTTCCCGCCGCCGATTCCGCCAGTTTTCGCTTCCGGCGTCGTTCCCGTCGGTTTCGTTTTACCTGCCGACCGAGACGACGGGCGACGAGTTCGCGGAGTTCGTTCGCATCGGACGTCTCGATGTCCGCCGCGTGTGGATCCCTCGTTCGAAAACCGATGGAACCGGCGGTGTCGATGATCACCGTGGCGACCGACCATCGACGCTGAAAGATCGTCTCCCGTTGAACGACCGTCTGTACCCGGTAGTAGGGAACGACGTGCGTCGTCCGCCGCCAGAACCCGTCGCGCGTCACGACATGGTCGTCCCCGGCGTGATACCCGCGATGTTTCCATCGATAGTGACCGGCGAGGGGTGTCACCACGAGAAGCACGAGCGGCACGTACCAGAACCCGAGAAGTCCCGTGACACGGTCGAAGCCGTACGTGACGCCGGTGAGCACGACGACCATGATGGCATAGCGAAGGACGTATCGCCGCCGGACTCGACGCGGTGGCCGCTCGAACGTCGGGTCCTCGAACGATTCGAGCGAGTGTGCGAGGACGAGAACACGCTCACGGACGGCGAGTGGGATCGCCGCCTCGGAACCGCCGGACGACCCGTTTCCGGGACTGTATCCAGCCGTTTCGACCGACAGCGTGGCGTATCCCAATCGGCGCATGATCGGGTTTTCCTGCAGCGTGAGCGTCTGGATCTTGTCGAGCGGGATGCTTCCGTCGTAGCGCTGGAGCAGGCCGCGTTCGTACCGGAGTTCGTCGCCGACGCGAGTCAGCCGAAAGCCGTAGTAACGCGCGAAGGTGATCGCCCCGCTACTCACCCACAGGACGAGCGCGGAGAACACGATCTGTACGATGCCGAACAGGAACACCACGCTCCCGAACGAATCCATCGTGTCCATCACGAACGGGATGACGAGGAAGACGAGACCGATGGCCCGCGGTTCGATCGAGACGGCCGAAAGCAACAGCAGTTCCTCGGCGCTGATCTCGTATAGGACGTCCTCCGGGTGCCGTGTCTCCGACTCGTTCGGAGACTCCGCCTCCGTATCGCCGTTCTTCCGGCGTTGAATCTCCCGCTGGAGCCGTCTCGCTTCCTCGTAGGCGACGTATTCGAGGCTCGCCTCGGTATCACCGCCACCCGCGGTTTCCAATCCGACCGACGCGATTCCGGCGACCCGTTGAATCACGTTTCTGTGGATGTCCACGTTCTGAATCCTGCGGAGGGGAATCTCCCGGTGACGGCGCGAGATGACCCCCGAATCGATGTCGAGCGAGTCGTTCGTGAGTTCGTATTCGAACCGCCGGTGATAGGCGAACTCCCATCCGAGTATGCCGAGCAAAACGACGACGACGATGAACGCGAACAGTCCGAGTGTCAGCGCCTTCACTGCGCCGACGGCGGCGAGTCCGGCGAACAGTACGGTCGAGAGAATCTGCACACCGCGCGTGACAATTCGATAGGGGAGCGAGAGCGGGTGGAGTTTCATACCGCATCCTCGTACTCGCTCTCGACCGCGAGGTTCCGAAGACGTCCCTGTAGTTCGCTCGCCCGCTCCGGGGTGAGGCCGGGAATCGTCACGTCGGCCCCGCGCGACCCGGCGGTGTAGATGACGACGCTTCCGAGGCCGAGCAGGCGTTCGACGGGACCTCGCTGGGTATCGACGTGTTGGACCCTGACGAAGGGGACGACGGTGGTAACACGGGTGAAAACGCCGTGTTCGAGATAGAGGTCGTCATCGCGGATCTCGAAGCGCCACGCCCGATATTTGAGTACGACGTAGACGATTCCGAGAACGGCGACGACGAGAATCCCGGCGACGACGAGGGGGAGCGAGAACGCGACGACGAACCGCCGCACCCCGACGAGGAGTCCCCCAACGAGTGCTGCAGCGACGAGGACGCCCGCAAGCCAACCGAGACGAACACGGGGGTTGAGTGTCTCCATACGCACATGACCGAACGGAGACTGTATATAAGTAGGTGTGGCGTACGCGCCGGATTCGCCGAAAACCGCTTCCAAGAACCGACCTTCTATCCTGATAGAGAATGTCTCCCCTATCGTTCCGGCATAGCACCCCTACGGGGAAAGAATGGTCCTCCTACCGTTTCGTTCGGTTGGCACTGATTTCAGTCAGTCGGCGTGGAACAAAGATGCCGGGAAATCGTACCCTTCGTGGACAGCATGACCGAGAACTCGCCCACTATCAACCGCCGCCGATTCGTTCAGGCGACAGTCGCCTCGACCGCCATACTCGGTGGCATCTCGTCGGCAAATGCGCAGCAGTCCGGGAATACCCCGCAGTACTCCCTCGAACAGGACGGTAAGTGTATCCCTATCACACCCCTCTCGATGCAGGGGCTGCCGATCAAGGAATTTTACGACTACCGCACGCCTGATACGGACCCATCGTCGTACAAGTACGCCTCCTTCGGGACCCAAAACCTCCAACGAGAAGACACCAGCATCCTCTTCCTCTACAAGGGTCCACAAGGACTCAGCCTCGTCGCAATCCACGACAAGATAGATGCCGGGAAAGGGGGCGCGGTGACGTTCCGCATCACGAACCTTCCCGTGAACGGGAAGTTCGTAGTCGAGGACGACTCCTACGACGCCCAGACGAACCTCGACACGTTCGACTACTCGAAACATCGCGACTGGAACGGTAAGGAAACCGCGAGCGCGAACGTCAGTTGGACCTGGCAGGAAGGTCGCGCGGACGGGATGGCCTATCGCGGCATCGGAAACGATTTCAACATTACCATCAACCCACAGTTCAACGAGAAAGCCGTTCTCGCGGGAGAATCGGAACAGAACGGCGTGTACAAGGGGAAGATCAAGAAGTGGGAGGTGCTGTCGGGAGACGTGAACAACCCCACCCGCACGAAGCTGAACATGAACAAGCCGGTAACCATCAGCTCGCAGTCGTGTAAGGCCGAAACGACGACCCAGACGACGACCCAGAAAACCACGGAGAAGACCACCACCGGTGGCACGACCACGTCCTCGACGACGACCACTCCACCGTCCAGCGGAAGCAAAGGGTTCTTCGGGAAACTCTGGAGCGGATTCGCCTCGTTGATAGAATCCGTGGTGTCGTTCTTCACCAGTCTATTCTAGGCCGCGTTTCGAGCCGATACCACGCTTTCGACTGGCTACTCGAAAAAAGGATCCGACTTATTCTTCCCGTCCGAGGATACCGGGGTGAGTCATCGCTTCGGGGTCGATGATCTCGTCCGCCTCCTCCTCGCTCAGGTACCCCTTCTCGACGACGACCTGCCGGACGGTCTTTCCTTCCTTGAGCGCCTCCTTCGCCGCTTTCGAGGCCTTGTCGTAGCCGATGTGCGGGTTGAGAGCGGTGGCGAGGGCCATGCTTTGTTCGACTTTCTCCTCGCAGTGCTCGGCGTCGACCTCCAGCTTGTCGACGAACTTGTCCGCGAACGCTTGGCTGGCGTTGGAGACGAGTTCGGCCGATTCGAGGAAGTTGTGGGCGAGGACGGGTTTGTAGAGATTGAGGTCGATCTGCCCCTCCGCCGCGCCGTACTCGACCGTGGTGTCGTTGCCGACGACCTGCTTGTGAACCTGATTGACCGCTTCGGCGACGACGGGGTTGATCTTGCCGGGCATGATGGAACTGCCGGGCTGGTTCTCCGGTTGGTCGATCTCCCCGAGCCCGTTGCGCGGGCCGGACGCCAGCAGTCGAAGGTCGTTGGCGATCTTGTTGAGCGAGCCAGCGACGGTGCGGAGTGCGCCGTGTGCTTCGGCCATCGCGTCGTGGGCGGCCTGGGCTTCGAAGTGGTTGTCCGCCTCGCGGAACTCGATGCCGGTCTCCTCGCTGATGTACTCGGCGGCGAGGCCGGGGAACTCGGGGTGGGTGTTCAGCCCGGTCCCGACCGCCGTTCCGCCGAGCGCGAGTTCGCTGAGATGGTCCCGGACGTAGTCAACGCGCG
>NZ_JBAWAC010000548.1:0-4703 GCF_049589095.1 Haladaptatus sp.
ACATGACATATCTCAAATATACGATTGCGTACACAGGAACCAAGGCGTACACCCGGAGGTGTAGCTTATCGTGGAAAACCCCCTGTTTGCGCTCACTTTGATGAGTGAACGTCGATGGAGACGTGTATTCCACACAAAGTTAATCCGGTCTGTCGTCCTGTTTTCACACGATGTCGAACGAACTATTCGATTTGGAAGGGGAAGTCGCGGTCGTGACCGGCGGAACGCGGGGCATCGGGCTCGCCATCGCGCAGGCGTTCGCCGACGCTGGTGCGGCCGTCGTTCCCACGTCCCGTAGCGAGGAGGCCGTCGATGCCGCCGTCGAGGACGTCCGAAATCGTGGCGCTGATTCGCTGGCGTCGCCCGTCGATGTCGCCGACGAGGACGACATTACGACACTGTTCGACCGCGTGGAGTCGGAACTCGGCGGTGCCGATATCGTCGTGAACAACGCTGGGTTCAATCCGGACGACGCGCTCGGAAAGCCGGAGGACGTCTCCGCAGACGCCTTCGATTCGGTGATGGACGTCAACCTCCGCGGTGCGTTCCTCTGTTCGAAACACGCCGCAGAGCGGTTACACGAATCGGGCGGGAGCGTCATCAACATCGCCAGCGTCGGCGGAATGGTCGGCCTCCCGCGCCAGCATCCGTACGTCGCGTCGAAGCACGGCCTCGTCGGACTCACGCGAAGCCTCGCGCTCGACTGGGCACCGACCGTCCGGGTGAACGCCGTCGCTCCGGGCTACGTCAGCACCGACCTCACGGAGGGCCTCGAAGCGAACGACCGACTCCGCCAGTCGATCATCGACCGAACCCCGATCGACCGCTTCGCGGATCCCGAGGAAATCGCCGCACCGGTCCTCTTCCTCGCCAGCGACGCCGCCTCGTTCGTCACCGGAAGCTGTCTCACCGTAGACGGCGGCTGGACAGCACAGTAAGGGGACAGGAGAATCCGCCACAACTCCTATCCGCTGGTCGCTGGTATCCGACGGTATGGTTCGACTCTCGACGACAGTGATCCTCGTCGGTATCGTCCTGTTGCTCATCCCGATTCCCCCCATCGCGACGATTCTCGGGATACTTACCCTCGCCCTCGGAGCCGTGCTTCGATTCATGTTCGACATGTAGTGGGGCAAGGCGCGTTTCACGGTTATCGTGAGCCGCGATTTACCCGGTTACCGTGGCGTCAACCCGACCGCGTCCGCGAGCAGTTCGTGTGACCGGAGTTCGTCCTCCGGGTTCGCGAACTGGTTCTGCACGATGACTTCCTCGACGCCGGTTTGATCGGTCATCTGGTCCAACAGATCGCGGACGGTATCGGGACTGCCGGAGATTTGACGCGGCCATTCGTGCGGAACGATGGTATCCGGCGTCGGGTCGGGGACGCCGCCGAGTTCGTCGATAGCCGTCTCGACCGAGTAGATCGGGTCCTCGTTCACGCGGCCCTGCTGTAGCCGCTGTCGGGTCGCCTCCGGCACCGCGCGAAGCCGTGCCGCCTCCTCGTTCGTCTCGGCGCAGGTGACGTTCACCGCGATCATGCCGTACGGTTCGTCCGGACCCGCACCGTTCGGCGACGGCTGGAAGTGGTCCCGATACACCTCGAACGCTCGGACTGCGGGCTTGGGTCTGATGAACGACGCAAAGCAGTAGCGCAGCCCCAATTCGCCCGCGATTGCCGCACTCGACGGGCTGGACCCGAGCACCCAGACGTCCGGAATTCCGTCGCGTGAGCGCGCGACGGACAACTGCTTGAAGGGGTTGTCGTCGTCGAAGCCGCCGTAGAGGTACTTCGTCACCTCGTCTATCTTTTCGGCGTGGTCGTTGGGGTTCCGCTGCTGACTCCGCTCGTTCTGGAGCGCGAAGTCCGAAACCGGATTCCCCGTCGCGCGTCCGAGCCCGAGGTCGATGCGGTCCGGGGCGAGCGCGTCGAGGACGCCGAACGTTTCGGCCACCTTGTACGGGCTATAGTGATTCAGCAGGACCGTCCCGGAGCCGACGCGGATATCGGACGTTTGGGCGGCTAAATGGGAAATCAGCACTTCGGGCGTCGTGCTGGCGAGTCGGTCGGTGAAGTCGTGGTGTTCGGCCACCCAGAATCGAGAGTATCCGAGCCGTTCGGCGTGCTGTGCGCGTTCGAGCGTGTTTTCGAACGCTTCCGTCGCCGTGCCGTCCTCCGGAATCGGCGCGAGGTCCACGAGCGATAGTTCCATACTCGGGATTACCGCGCGAAACGGATAACCGTGACTTCCCCGGAAGTTTCGGTGTCGGATTTCGGCTCTCGGATTTCGGTTCTCGGATTACCGGGAAAACAGCTGCCGGAAGCGGTCCAGCAGTCCAGTCGATATCGATAGTTCGCGGGCGATTTCGTTCACCTCTTCGTCGGAGAACTGCGAGTCCCGACGCGCATCCGCGACCCATCTCTCCCACTCCGATTCCGAGAGGGTCCCCCGCGAATCGCTCTCCCACTGGTCTTCGAGCGCTTCCCGGTCGGCGAAGGGAATGTCCATTCCGCTGTCACCCCAGTAGAGCGGTGCGAGTTCGAACTCGTATTCGTCGTCGTCCACGAAGCGAACCCGATATGGGTAGCCGTTGTAGAGGATGAGGTCGTCCTCCGTGACCGTCTCCCCGTTCGGAAGCCGTAGCGTGCGTGTCATCTACTTGCCGTCGAGTACGTGAGCGAGACTTTTGTTCGTTCGCATGCGTGAACCGATCACAACTCGGTACGATCCGTTCCCGAAATCCCGCCGACCGCCCGTGCGACCGAAACACATCCACCGAATGGCGTCGCCACCAGCGGCAGAGCTAGGTAAATGTATGCCTGAGCTCATACACACGGAAACGATTCTTTCCGGGACGGATATAGCCCGTATCACGGTTTTGTACCGGGTATGAATTTCGGAATTATTGCCTCACGAGATGGGATTTCTACACTGTGCACGGTCGTTGTGACTCGTTTCCGCAGTCACCGACAGACGCAACTCGAACCGGATTCGAGCGTTCGGACCAGCGAGTTCGAGCTAACCCCGGATAGAAGCGCTGAAAGATGGCTTTTTGTCGAAATTCGACCTGATCAGACGATATGATCGGTTCAAATTCCATATCTGACAAACTTGTGTCTATTTACAGTTCAAATAGGATCGTTGAAAGGTGCTCCGAAGATCGTTGATGGAACCGGAAATCACGTGCATCCGCCGACGGGTGGTGAGTTATTTTCACATGCAAGCCCAGGCCTTAGACGAGTTCGACCGCTGCTAGATAACGATGTTCGGACCACTCACTATCGGGAAGAAGGCAGCAAAGTTCGGCTACAAACGATACGGAATTCCGGGTGCGGTCGCCGCCGGAGGGACCGGTGTCCTCGGATATATCGCGGTACGACGTGCCGTCAAATCGGTCGTGAAGCGGAAGGACGTCGGCGGAGCCGTCGATGCGGGTACGATACAGTCGGCCGTCGAGGAAGACGGACTCGACGCTGTCACCGACCGTGAAACGCTCGAATCCGCGATCGACGAGGAGAAGCTCGGTTCGGCCATCGACATCGAAGACGTCCAGACGGCGACGGAGGAGGAGACGGACGAAATCAACGATGTGCAGGCGGACGAGGGAGGCGAAAAAGAAGAAAATAACGACTCGAACTCGGACGACAAATCCGCCGACGAATCGTGAACGCGACCTTCGGTCGACGGTCGACTCGCTCAGTCGGTACGCTTTTGCGCTTCTATCGTCCTACTGTCTACTAATGACCGACGGCGGAACCAAAGCCGAGGAAAAGGTGCCGAACAGCAAGGTTGCGCGGGTACTCCGCGAGTACGATCTATCGGGCTTCGACGAGGAGTTAGTGCATCGCTGGACCGCGGAGGGAGAAGAGCGACGTAGCCTTCGACAGTTGTCCGACGACGTGAACCGGGAACTGGTTCGAGTCGCGATGGAGAACGCCGGAATGACGATACTCGACGGCGACGTGCCGAACACGTATCGACTCCTCACCGACGATGACGTGAGCGCGGGGATGCGAACCGAGGCCGAAACCACACTCCAGCGCGAAGGCGTGGACGTCGAGCGCCTCCGTTCCGATTTCGTCTCACATCAGGCGGTCCACACCTACCTCACGAAACGGCGAGGCGCGGAGAGTCCCGACACGCCGTCCGACGAGGAATCGGTGGAACGCGGCGCGGAAACGATCCGACGACTCCGGAGTCGGACGGCGGCCGTCAGCGAGAAGACACTCCGGACGCTTCGGGACACCGACCGCATCTCGCTCGGTTCGTTCGACGTATTGGTCGACGTTCGCCTGTTCTGTGAGGACTGCGGGAAACAGTACGATGCGGTCGAACTGATAGAATCGGGCGGTTGTGACTGCGGAAACGACGAAGAGGCGTAGCTCCTTCCGTTTTGCCGATTCCGTTCTCCCAACCTTCAGTAGCGCGTCCGGCGGGTTTTATAATTCAGCAGTTTGATTACACGGTTTGATGACCGGTACCACACTCCATCGAAGCGAATGCATAGTCCGTATCGAGACCACCGCCGCGGCAATCCCGGAGGTGAACTGAATGGAGGAGATCAGCACCGAGGATGCACCGCCGAGTATCGGCCCCTTCTCACAGGCGATCCGTGACGGGGACCGGATTTACGTCTCCGGTCAAGGACCGGTCGACCCCGAGACGGGCGAAATCGTCGAGGGCACCATCGGCGAGCAGACGGCG
>NZ_JBAWAC010000549.1:0-3449 GCF_049589095.1 Haladaptatus sp.
ATACTGATTTCCCCGTCCGCGAGCGCCCGGCGGTCGGTTCCGACCGGGTCCTCCAGCGGTTCGGGTCGGTCCGGCCGAAGCGGGTCATAGAACTCGTCGACGAGGGCGATAGCATCACGACCGTCTCCGTCGATGTCCTCGATTCGTACGTCGAAATCGTGTGCCGGGTACGTGATTCGAACGTTCGGAGAGCCGTCCGAGACGGGGGCATTGACGTTCAGATACGTCCCCGAATCGATGGCCTCGGCGTGTTCGACGAGCGAGCGGGTGATTCGGGCCGCCTGTGCGAAGTTTTCACGGTCGAGTCGGGGGAGTGCACCATCGACGGGGTCGTAAGCCGAAACCGCGATTCCCGGGATGCCGAGGAACGCGGCTTCCTTCGCAGCCCCGACGGTCCCCGAGCGGTCGAGTTTGTGTGCGCCGAAGTTCGGCCCATCGTTACAGCCCGCAACGACGACGGCGGGATCCGTATCGAGCGTTCGGACACCGACAGCGACACAATCACAGGGAGTCCCATGAACGACGAGACCGCACTCGTGGTCGTCCACTTCGACGGTGTGGGAGTTCGACCGGCCGACCCCGCTCTGGTCCTCCGCAGGGGCGACGAGAGTCACGTCGGCGACGGTCGAAAGTTCGTCGTACAGGGCGTCGATGCCGGGCGCATCGACGCCATCGTCGTTCGTCAGGAGAACGTCCACGCGCTACCCACCACTCACTGGGGGAAAGAGCGCCAGCTCGTCGCCCGGTTCGAGCGGGGTTTTCAAGCCGTCTTCGGAGAAGACGTCAGTCCCGTTTCGGAGAACGTTGATGTGGTCTTGGAGGCGGCCATCGTCGTCCAGAACGCGATGTTCGAGTTCCGGCCGCGGCGCGAGAAGGGCGTCCAACGCGTCGCCCACGGAATCGCCCGGCTCGGCGTCCACGGGCACCTCCTTGTTGCCGGCGATCTCGGCCAGATCCGCGAAGAGTTTCCACTGCATGGTCGGTACGACGGTCGGAGACGGGAAGTGAGTTTCTTTCCCACGAAAGACCGTGGAGAAGCCAGTGAGCAAATTGGACCACGAGGGCAGTGACGACCATCGAACCGGTTTGGTTCCGGTATCCTACATAAACGCTCGGGGAAGGCGATGACGACCGAGAGGATAGTAGCCATCGCCTACGGCATCGTAGGGATACCCTGATTCCCGGCGAGTACGGGCGATCGAAGCGTTTGACCGGTGGATTCGTGATGTCGTTGGTGCGGAACGGTCGAACGGAATACTGACGGGTACCATCACGAAAACGTCCGTTCTCGTTTCGTTGTGGCGGCGTCCCGTGAATACCGTTCCGTCGATGGATGACACATCGACCATCCCATTTATCCCACCGGGCGTTGCACCCATGGTCGTATGGCGGGGGGGTTCCGACGGCGGTTCACGTCGGCACGTGTCGTGGTGTGGTTGGTAATCGGGGTCGCGCTCCTCTCGATAGCGACCGGTCTCGTCACGACGGCGACGGGATCGACCGGCGGTAGATTGTTCGGCGGACTGATTCCGGAGGCCGTCCGGCAAACGACGTCGTACACTGGAACCATCGTCGGGTTTCTGTTGCTCATCGCCGCGATGGGACTGCGGCGGGGGTTCCGCGTCGCGTGGTACGCGTGTGCCCTGTTGGTGCCGATCACCGTCCTTCACGGACTCTTACAATCGACACCGTACTCGCTTCCGCTCGTCGCCTTTGCGCTCGTGACGGTGCCCGTGTTGTTCCTCGTCCGCGGGCGATTCCAGCGGCCGATAGAACTCTCCACCGCCCAGATCGCCACCGCGGCCGCCGTCGTCGGCGCGCAGTTGTACGGCACCATCGGCGCGTACGCACTACAGGAGCAGTTCGAGAACCTCAAAACGTGGTTCGAC
Source organism: Haladaptatus sp. (assembly GCF_049589095.1). Lineage (NCBI taxonomy): Archaea > Methanobacteriati > Methanobacteriota > Halobacteria > Halobacteriales > Haladaptataceae > Haladaptatus > Haladaptatus sp. The sequence goes on from NZ_JBAWAC010000549.1 coordinate 1,890, forward strand.
GCATTCTACTTCACCCTGCTCACCGCCAGCACGGTCGGGTTCGGTAACACGCGCCCGATAACCCCGGTCGCACAGGCGTTCGCGATGACCGTCATCGTGTTCGGAACCGGCAGTTTCGCGGCGGCGTTGGGAGTGCTCTTCGCGCCCATCGTGCAGAACAGCTTCGCCAGCGCGCTCGGCAAATCACCCAACTCGAACATCGACCTCATGGAAGACCACCTGCTCGTCCTCGGCTACGGACACCTGCTCACGGAATCGATACTCGACGAACTCGGCGGCTCGACCGAGTACGTGGTCGTCGTGGAGGACTCCGACCTCGCGGACGAACTCCGCGAGCGGAAGGAAGTCGTCGTCCACGGCGACCCGAGCGACGAGGACGTCCTCCGACGCGTGGGAATCGACCGGGCGAAGTCGGTGCTCGTCGCCACGGAGGACGACGCCGCCGACTCGCTCGGGGTGCTGACCGCCCGACAGTTGAATTCCGATATTCGAATCGTGGCGGCGGCCACCGAACGCGAAAACGTGAACAAACTGCGTCGGGCGGGAGCGGACATCGTCGTCAGCCCGGCACTCATCGGTCGCATGTTGGTGCAGGCGGCGCTCGGTGGCGAGCACGTCGAGGAGTTGGCCGAACAGTTGTCAGGCGACGCATCGAATCGAACGCTGACGGATTTCGAGCGTTAGCCGCGGTGTACGACCGCCACGTCGCACTCGATCTCCTGCAGTCGCTCGAACGTCGGCGGCGAGATGAACCGCGATGCGGCGCTCCTGTCGGTGCTCGCCCCGATGATGATGAGGTCGTAGTGGGAATCGTTCGCGGAGAGGAATTGTAGAATTTCGTGGCGGGAGATTCGCGTCTCGAACGACCCCGAAAACGCCTCGACGAGGTCGGCGAGTGTCGATTCCGCGCTTCGCCGCTGGGATTCGCGGTCGATACAGGTGCAGACGCTCACCGTTCCGGTCTTCCCGGCGAGTCGCTGTGCGAAATCGAGCATCACGTGGGCCGTATCGCTCGCTCTCCGGACGGGAACGAGAACCCGTTTCCAATCGAGTCGGGTGGAATCAGTCGGCCCGGGTGCCGCGCCGGGACGATACACGATGGCGTCGGTTCGCCCGCGGAACAGCGTGCGGACGAACGACGAGAGTCCACCGTGTTCGTCCTCGTACGGAACGACGACGAGGTCACAGTTCTCCTCCCGGACGGTCCGCAGTATCGTCCGCGGCCGCGTTTGGTCGTCGCTCGCGACGATGACTTCACAGGCGACACCCATCCGGGTTCGAATCCGTTGGGCCTGTCGTTCGAGGGCGGTCGCCGCCTCGTCCGCCGCCTGTGTCTCGGCCTCGTCGTCGGGTTCCATGACGAGCGTCTCCGTTTCGCCTGATTCCCCGCTTCCCCTCACCTCCTCGATAGCGTCCTCGTCCACGATGTCCATGAGAACGACCTTACCGGCGTCGTGTGCTGCCGCCAGTTTCGCGGCGAACATCGCCGCCCCTTCGGCGTACTCGCCGCGCATCGGAACCAGAACGTGGTCGTCGCCGCTCGTGGACTGATACAGGTAG
>NZ_JBAWAC010000550.1:0-14695 GCF_049589095.1 Haladaptatus sp.
GGCCCCGTACCACGAGCGCGCCCAGTCGTTGTATCGCGACCTCGGGTTCGAGTTCACCGAGCCGTACGGGAAATCCCAGACCCCGGCGGAAATCCGGGACGATTGGAACTTCATGGCGCTCTCTATCGTGGACTGACGGCGCGCGATCCGTTCGACGACGAAGTGGGGGTCATCTGGTGCCGACCAGCGAGTAGAACAGGAAGACGAGGCCGAGGCCGACGAGTGCCGAATCGCTCGTGTGAAGGGCGAGTATTTCGGTCGCGTCGAGTTCCTGTGTCCGCTTTACGAACAGCTCGTAAACGAGGTCGATCAACGAGCCGAACGCGATGAGACCGAATCCGAGTATCGCGTATCGGAACGAACCTCCTCCCACCCGTTGGGACGCTCTGTAACTCAGATACGCGAGTATGGTGCCGATGAGGAAGACGAACACGTTCGTCAGGACGAACGCCCAAAATATCGTTCCGTTCACCATGAGTACCTCCCTCTGGATCGGGCGGAACGCATGTCAGTTGTCCCCCGTCTCCGACCGTCCGAGCTTGGTCCACGCGGAAACGAATCGATCGATGAGGTCCTCCTCGAACCGGATGGTGACGACGAACTCGTCACCGCGGATGTCGAAGCAGATACGGTCCATGTTCGTCCGGTAGGTGTTGTAGTGGTTTCCCCCATTGTCGATGACCATCCGCTGTTCGAGGAGGTCGTACTCCTGAAGTTTGTTTATCCGCCGATAGACGGTCGGCTTCGACGCATCACACTCCCGAGCGAGTTGCCCTGCTGACATGGCTGTCGAATTGCTCAAGAGGAGGATGTCCCTCGCGGTCTCGCTGGCGAGAACGTCGAAGATGTCGTCCGGCCCCCACTCCTTGCTCACGGATGAAAGTACGGTCCCGCGGGATAAAAATGTCAGCTGTACCGTTCGTCAATTCCTCGGCGTTATGAGCCACATTGTCGCCCGATTTCGGGTTCCGAAACTGTGGGTCTGTTTTAATCCCGTCGGGGACCATACGTGCCTACAAGACGAGTTGGGAATCGGGCGAATTCGTCTCGATGCTCGACTCGCTGATGAACGACAAGTGAGAACCATGAAAGAGTCACCGACCGAGATATCTGCCGATTCGACCGAGACAATCCTATCGAAGCAACACGACTACGAACACACCCTCGACCCCAACGAGTCCGTCTGTGAAGCCGTGGTGTCGGCAGTCACAGCGTTGGAAAACGTCGATATGGCCGATCTCGAACCGCTGTATTCGGCCGTCGATGGGGATGCACTCGAACGGGTAACCTCGTCGAATTCGGTATCGTGTGTTTCGTTCGACTACGTCGGATATCGGGTCGAAGTACACGACGGGTCGCGTGTGGTCATCTCCCCTGCGGAGTGAACTATCACTCGGTTGCTGCTGTGAACGACCGTCGAACTCCCTCTTTCTTACCGCATTTGAAAGGAACTTTTACTTTCGATTCGAAACACCCACTGTGGACTCCCGTTTCCCGAACCCGGCTCGATTGATCATTCTCGGTATCGGTCTCTCGCTCGCCCGTCTCGGCCTCGTCGAACCGAAAAACGTGCGGCGAACGACGGATCTGGCGTGGCCCCGTATCGTTACCGGTATCGCTCGCATGTCGAAAAACGCCGTCGACGTGGCGTTCGTCGGCATCGCTATCGGTCCTGCAGCCATCGCTGGCGTCGGCTTCGCCTCGCCGTTCTGGGGAATGGCGTTCTCGCTCGGCGGGGGATTCGCCGGCGGAACGATCGCACTCGTCTCACAGCGGTATGGGGCGGGAGCGTACGAGGAGATGGGTCAAGCGATTCGGTCGAGCGCCGCGCTCGTACTGTTGGTCTCCCTCCCCGTCGCGGCCGTCTTCTGGTTGTTCTCCTCGGAACTCATCTCGTTGATCACCGACAAACCGGCCATCGTCCGATTGGGCACGACGTATCTTCACATCATTTCGGTGGGTGTTCCACTCGCATCGCTCAACCTCGTCGGCAGTCGGATCTACATCGGTGCTGACGACGCGTGGACGCCGATGGTGATCCGGGCGGGCGGTGCCGTGAGCAACATCGTTCTGAGCGCCGTTTTCGTCTTCGGACTCGGAATGGGTGTCGCCGGTGCGGCGTGGGGAACTCTCCTCTCGAACATCGTCGTGACCGTTGCGTTCGTCGTCGGCGTCGTTGCCGGTCGCCTTCCGGGAATGGGCGACCTCCCCGTGAAGGTGGACCCCTTCGGAACGTATCTCGACGTGGAAACGTTTCGGCAGTTGGTCCACATCGGCCTTCCGGTCGTCGGTCGGAACATGGTGTGGACGGTCGCCAAATTCCCGATGCTGGCCATCGTGAACCTGTTCGGTCCGAGCGTCGCCGCCGCCTACGTAATCAGCCGACGGATTTGGGGACTGATGAACACGCCCGGATGGGGATTCGGGCTGGCATCGAGCAGCCTCGTCGGGCAGGAACTCGGGGTCGGGAACGAACGAACCGCCGAGACGTACGCCCGCGACGTCGTTCTCTTCTCGGTAGCCACGTACTTCGTCGCGGCCGCCATCGTGTTCGCGTTCGCCAAACCCATCGTGCTTCTGTTCGTCTCCGACCCGGGTGATCCGTCGGTATCGACGGCGGTTTCGCTCGTGTACGTCTCCTGTTTCGCCATTCTGGCGCAGGGTGTCAACGGTGCGGTTGCCGGTCCGCTCGACGCCAGCGGTGACACCCGCTGGCCCTTTTTCGCCCAAGCGGCCGGGATGTTCCTCTGTTCGATACCGGTGGCGTATCTCGGTGCGACGATACCGGCGATCGGACTCGTCGGACTGTATCTGTCGTACATCGCCGAAACGACGGTTCCCGCGGTGCTCAACTATTACCGGTTCTCGACCGGACGGTGGAAGGTCATCAGTCGAAACTTCCGACCGGAAGCATCGTATGCGGACGACTGAACGGTCGTGATGCCGTCGTCGGAGAGTCTTATACCCGTTGCGACCGTAGTTTACTCGAAAACCGGGGGGACTCATGATACACATCTTCCGTCCAGTGCGGGCGTTTCTCGCCCGGCAGCGACATCCAGTCGTCCTGTTCACGTACGGACTCGCAGTACTCGCGTGGCTCCTTCTCGCGACCCGTAGCGTCCCCATGCCCGGGGCGGACATGGTCATGCGGATATCGGCACCGGGAATGCCGGAAGCCATGGCCCTGTCGGGCGGATTCCTCGGCGTCGGTCTCTACCTGCTCGTGTGGGGGGCGATGATAACGGCGATGATGTACCCGTCGTCAGCAAACGCGTTTCGGGCGTACTACGAGGCAAATCGGGACACGACGAGCGGACGGAGGACGACAGCCGTCGTCACCACGATGGCCACGTACACACTCGTCTGGGTTCTCACCGGTTTGGTGCCGCTCGGCGTCGCCCTGGTGATTCCCATCGCCACCCTCACACCCGGAAACTGGACGATTCTCCTGGCAGTAACGTTGCTGCTGCTGTCGGCCTATCAACTCACCTCGCTCAAGCGCCATCACTTGGATCACTGTCGTTCACCCGAGCGCGATTTCGCGGGTGGAACGAGTGGGATTCCGAACGCGGTTCGTTCGGGGTGGCGACTGGCGCTCGATAGCATCGGCTGTTGCTGGGCGCTGATGGCGCTCATGATCGTCATCGGGTCGATGAACCTGCTTTGGATGGCCGCCCTTACCGTGCTGATCTCGGCCGAAATACTGGCACCCGGCGGGGAACGACTGGCAAAAGGGATCGGCGTGTTGTCCGGTCTCGGTGGAATCGGTGTGGTGATCGTGGGGGCGATGTGACGACTCGGGCTTGCATATTCGCCCACAAACCGTAACCATCGTCCGCTCGAACTCCTCTATCATGAGACTATCCACACCAGTTCTCGCCCTCGGAGTCGTACTGTTCTTCCTCCCGATTCCCGGGACGTACATCACCGGTGCGCTCGTTCTCGTCGCGGGTGCAATCGCGCGATGGCTCGGCGAATAGCGCCGTTGTTCGTGGTAACACAACTCTCGGAAGTATTATCTGTGGGGCACCACTCCATACAAAAGCAATGGCGAAAGGCAAAGTTGATTTCTTCAACGATACTGGCGGCTACGGTTTCATCTCGACGGACGACGCGGACGACGACGTTTTCTTCCACATGGAGGACGTGGGTGGCGCTGACCTCGAAGAGGGACAGGAAATCGAATTCGATATCGAACAGGCCCCGAAAGGCCCCCGAGCGAAGAACGTCACCCGTCTGTAATCGGGCGACACTTTTGCGAGCACTACTGTAACATCCATATTTTCTGTACCCCGAAACGGCTAGCGACGCGACCGTGTCCATGTGTGACTCTCCCGTCAAATAGCCCGGCCGTTTGCGCTTCAAACCACCACGGTTTTCACCATACAACACAATACTCACTCCTATCGTAGAAACGGCGAGCTACGTCATCGACCCATGACAACCAACGAATCAGACGAACCATCGAACAACAGTGGTACAGAGATCGGAGCGGGATTGTTCGAGGAGAACATGGGTCCGAGTTCGGCGCTCGCGCACATGTATCGTGGAGAGATCCACCGCATGAAGTTCTGGCGCGAGCGCCTCGACCGAACGAGCAATTGGGCGATAACGTTGATGGCGGCCATCCTGACGTGGGCGTTTTCGAGTCGGAACAATCCCCATTACATCGTCCTCCTCGCTATCATCACGGTGAGCATCTTCCTGCTCATCGAGGCCCGCAGGTACCGCGCCTACGACATCTGGCGGTCTCGGGTCCGCATGCTCCAGCAGAACGTCTTCGCGTTGGCGCTCGACGACTCGAAAGGCGTGGTGGACGAAGACTGGCGGCAAAAGCTGAGCGAGGACTACCGGAAACCGAAAATGAAGGTGTCCCTGGAGGAGGCGCTGGCCCACCGACTGCGCCGGGTGTACGCCCCGCTGTTTTGCATTCTGCTTCTGGCGTGGGTGTTCCAGTTGACGGCCTATACGCCGTCGGCGAAGTGGCCTCAATCAGCGGCGATCGAAATGATTCCCGGTACGGTCGTCACGGGTCTCGTCGTGGCCTTCTACGCGGGAATCTTCGTCATCGCCTATCGTCCCCGGACGTGGCACATCAACGGCGAAATCCTGCCGAGCGACGTGACCGGGTGGGACTACTCGCGGGACTGACGCCCCTTCTCCGCCGTGAAATCCCATCGGTGGCGGATTTTCGATGTGAACGGAAGTTATACGCTTGGTGGGAGAGCGGCGTTTGGAAAACGCGGACAACGAACTGAACGCGCTCACCCCACGAAACCGGGCTGTGTGATTTCAATCCTTTTCCCTCGAAAGTCGTGTTCGAAGCGTCTCGACGGTTTCGGCGAGCAGGGTGGTGCCGAACAGCGCGACCAGCACCGCCCCCGCGGCGTCGAAGATCAGGTCGACGATGGTGTCGCTCAGGCCGTACTGGATGAGGACGGGTTTCACGCCGATGAATCCGGCGCTCGCCCGCGTCGTGAACTCCAGCACCTCCCAGATCACACCGGCGGCGAGCGTGAACAGGAGGACGTAGACGAACATGAATCGCGGCGGGAAGTAGACGGCGTCGGAGTGTTCGTCGAAGGCCCGTGCAGTCGCGTAGCCGACGCCAGCGACGAGGGTCGCCGAGAGTAGGTGCGTGAGGTGGTCCCACCACCAGACCTCGTCGTATAGCCCGAGCATGCCGATGGCGTGGAGGCAGACGGCGACGGTAATCCACAGCGTCAGTGTCGGACTGAGCGAGAGGCGGTAGTCCCGCTTCAGCACGCCGGGGAGGAACGTCACCCCGAGCGCGAAGCTCCCGTTTATCAGTACCCCGACATTCCGCGTCACGAGGCCGACGAACGCGACGCTGGCGATGGCGAACTGCAGGTATCGGACGAGGCGATACGAGGAGAGGTCGATCTCCATCGTTGCTCGATAGGTGACGGGGGGAGTAAACGCTGGCTATCCGTTCGTCTCCCGTAAATATGGTTCATGATATCATACAACAGGCCGACAGGTGTTTATGCAAACATTGCCTATCGATGTTACTCATGATGGCAACGACCCACGCCCTCCTCGGCGTGCTACTCGGGAGCGTCTCGCTCTTCGTCGCGCCGGAGTTGGCTCCGGTCGCGGTTCTCGCGGGATTCGCTGGCGGCGTGTTTCCGGACTTGGACCTGTACTCGGGTCACCGGAAGACCCTGCATTTCCCGGTGTACTTCTCGATCGCGGCGGTTGCAACGCTGGCGATCGCAGCGGTCGTGCCGACAGCGTTGACGTTCGCCGTCGGGTTCTTCCTCCTCGCGGCGGCGGCACACTCCGTCTCGGACGCGTTCGGCGGTGGCTTGGAACTCAAGCCATGGCTCGGCCAGTCCGAACGTGCGGTGTACGACCACTTCCGCGGTCAGTGGATCTCCCCGCGTCGTTGGATTCGCTACGACGGCGCGCCGGAGGACTTCGCACTCGCGTTCGCGGTCGCACTGCCCAGCCTCGTGCTCTACGACGGAACGATTCAAACGCTCGTGGTCGGCGCAGTCCTGATTTCGGGCGTCTACGCGCTTCTACGCAAGCCCCTCGTCCGAATCGCGGAATGGATGGTCGGACAGATCCCCGACCACCTGCTGGCGTACGTTCCCGACCGCTTCGTCGGGGATTTCGTCTAGCCAGCGGCGAACACGCTTCGAAGGGTTTATTCACGCCCTGACCCACAGATTCGGTAGTAACCATGTCCGACAAACCTGCCTCGATGTACCGGGCCATCGACAAGCCCTCGTACACACGACGCGAATACATCACCGGAATTCCGGGTTCGAAGATCGCACAGCACAAGATGGGCGAAGTGGACAGCAACGAGGACGACTACCCAGTTCAGATCTCGCTTATCGTCGAAGAGGAGTGCCAGATTCGCCACGGCGCACTCGAAGCCTCCCGCCTTTCGGCGAACCGCTTCCTGCTCAAGAACATCGGCGAAACCGGATACAAGATGATCCTCCGCAAGTTCCCCCACCAGGTCCTGCGCGAGAACAAGCAGGCGACCGGTGCGGGTGCGGACCGTGTTTCCGACGGAATGCGACAGGCGTTCGGTAAGCCGGTCGGAACGGCAGCACGAATCGCCAATGGCGATCGAGTGTTCACCGCGTGGTGTACCGTGGACGACGCGCCCCTCGTGAAGGACGCGTTCCGCCGTGCGTACAACAAGATCTCGCCGCCGTGCCGCGTCGTCGTGGAACGTGGCGAAGAAAAACTCGTCAGCTAAATCCGATTCGTTGTTTTCCGCAGTCACACGCAAAAAGCGAACGCGCTGTCTTTCGCGTTACAAACGCTCAGCGTCGTGCTTCCAGTTCCTCTCGTAGATCCGCCGGTTCCATATCTTTCATCGAGAGCAGGACGAGTAGGTGATAGATGACGTCCGACCCCTCGTAGGCGATCTCCTCGTGGTCGTCGTCCTTGGCCGCTAGGATGAGTTCCGTCATCTCCTCGCCCAACTTTTCGAGGACGGCGTTTTCGCCCTTCTCGTGGGTGAACAGCGATGCGGTGTAGGAATCTTCCGGAAGCGTTTCCTTTCTGTCTTCGATGACCTCGAACAGGTCGTCCAACGTGTCGTTCATGGACCAATTTGAGCTACGTCCCGAATGTCTTGAAGGTCGTCGAACTGTGCTCGCGCTTGGTGTCCGTGTTCGAACACTTCGTCGGCGACTTCGATCGGCGTGTTGGTGCGGGAGGCCAACGCGAGCGAATCGCTGGGACGGGCGTCCACGACCTCGTGACCGCGCGGCGTCTGGATGTGAAGGTCGGCGATGTAGGTGTTGTCGTCCAGTTCGGTGACGACGACGCGTTCGACGCGTCCGCCGAGTTCCTCCATCACGTCGAGGAGCAGGTCGTGCGTCAGTGGCCGCCCGATGTCTTCGGCTTCCATCCCACGGGCGATGCTGATTCCCTCCTCGAATCGGATAAAAATCGGGAGCACGTCGTCGCTGTCGTCGGGTGAGAGGACGACGACTGGAAGTGGCCCCTCTCCCGTCGGGGCGACACGTACCGCATCGATTGAAACATCCATGGGGAGCAGAAGGTTCCCAGCGGCAAAAACTTGCTTACCGTCGGCGAAAATCGCTACTCGTCGCGGAAAAACGCGAGTTCGTGAATTCGGTCGTCGGGTGTCAACTCCGGATGGAACGACGTGCCGACGACCGGCCCGTCCTGCACCGCGACCGGCCGTCCGTCCCACTCCGCGAGGACGGTCGCCGACCCGACCTCGCTGATGAGCGGCGCACGAATGAACACGGCGGGGAACGGGTCGTCGAGTCCGGTCACGTCGAGCGGCGCTTCGAAACTGTCCTTCTGGCGGCCGAACGCGTTTCGCTCGACGTTCACGTCGAGCAATCCGAGGTTTTCGACCCGCTCGTCACCGGCGTCCTCGGCGGCGACGATGAGACCGGCACAGGTCGCGAGAATCGGTTTCCCATCCTCGACGTGGGCTTGTATCTCGGTGGCGATTCCTTCCGATTGGAGGAGTCGGGAGATAGCAGTCGATTCGCCGCCCGGCATGCAGAGGAGGTCACAGTCGGGAACGATACCGGACTGTCGGATTTCGGTGACGGAAACGGACTTCCCGTGGGCGGTTCCGGCCCGTCGAATCGCGTCGGCGTGTTCGCTCACGTCGCCTTGGACAGCGATGACGCCAGCGTTGAGACTCATGGTCGATTCTTCGAAGCAGGTCGGGAAAAGGGCCTCGTTATATCGCGAGGTAGTTCAGGACCAAGATTGCGACGCCGAAGAAGACGCCGAACGCGACGACCGATCTGGGGTCGATTCGAATCGCGTTCCGGTCTTCGGCATCGAAATATCGAACGAGTCCGGCGCTGGACATCAGCCCACCGGAATTTTGACCACTGCTCATAAGTTGGGTTCCGAGAGCGGACGGGGTAAACCTTTCGCAACGAGAACGTTTTCCGGCCGTGGACGGGAACAGTGTGAATCCGTAGCGGGGAATGGGTTGCCATCCGTTCACACCGTCCCCCAATTCATTTATCGGATACGAGAGACGTTCGTTTATGGACGAACAGATCGCGTCGGCGCTCGGCGACGCGTTTCCCGGACGGGACGTGGAAGCGGTACATCCCTCCGGCCCGTCGTGGAACGAGCAGAACCGGACGGTCGATATCGAATTTTCGGACGGGGAACGGGTGTATCTGAAGATGGCCAACGACGGCGACGGCACCCGAACCCCGCGCGAATGTGGCGTCATCGCCTATCTCGATGCCAATCGCGTCGTCCCCGTCCCAAACGTGCTGGCGAGCGAGACGGCGGAAGACGTTCCGTACCTCGTGACGGCACCGGTGAACGGGGAGAACCTGCTCGGCCTGTGGTCGGATGCGAGCGTGAGCGAGCGGGCGGAACTGGCTCGGCAGGTCGGAATCGCCCTGGCAACCGTCCATTCCTGCCGATTCGAGAACCACGGCCACGTTGTCGGTGGCGACGAGGACGGACTCGACCTCGAAACGGAACCGTGGACGGACGTACTGGTCGGACGGATGACCGAGATGCGCGAAATCGCATCCTCCGACCGCTTCGATCACTATTTCGCCGAGGTCGTCGAAGCCGTCGAATCGAATCGGGAACTGTTGGACGACACACCTGCCGTGCTCCTCCACGGCGACCCCGCCCGTCCGAACTGCTTTTTGCGCGAGGACGGAATCGGCTTCCTCGATTGGGAGATAGCACACGTTGGCGATCCGGTTCGGGACGTGGAGCGGACCCGAAACCTGCAAATCGAATCGCTCCGCTCCGACGGTCCGGTGGAAGTCGTTGCCGCGTTCTACGACGGCTATCGGGAGCGGGCCGGTGGTCTCCCGGACGGAATCGAGGACCGACGGCCGATATACGACGTCGTTCGATTCCTCGACCACACCGGCGTGTTCGACAAGTGGGCCGCGTTCCTCGACGAGGACACCGAGGAACTCGCCGACTGGACGAAGGGAGAAATGGAGCGACGGCTGGCGAAAATTCACTGACGGCGGTCCGCCGACTGCGGCTTGCTGGCGGCGGTTCGCTGACGGTTGCGTGATGACAACTGGCGGCAGAGGTGGTTGCGGAAGAAACCCTTATGCACGCGGCGAGTGAAATTCACAACAGAAACGCATGACCGTGAAATTACTCGACTTCTACGCAGATTGGTGTGGTCCGTGCAAAACGCAAGATCCGATTCTTGAGGACTTGGAGGAGGACTGGGACGAAAGCGTCGAATTCGAGAAAGTTGACGTGGACGAGCATCAGGATATCGCCAACGAGTATCAGGTTCGTTCGATTCCCACCATCGTCATCGAGGACGACGAGGGCGTCGTCGAACGCTTCGTCGGCGTCACTCAGCGCGACGACTTGGAGCGCGTTCTCGAAGAAGCGGGCGCGTAAGTCCGTCGAAAAGCAGTTTTTGTTGCGTGCGAACACGACCAGCGGACGCTATTCGAACCGGATGCCGACGTCGTGCATCCCCTCGTTTTCGAGTGCGAGGTTGATGAGCAGCGGCGTCACGCTCTCGACTTCCGCGCTGTTCGCGATGCCCCCGGCGTCGAGCGCTCGTAGTCCCTCGATTTCCTCGGCGAGTCGCCGAATCATCTCCTTTGCGTCCTCGTCGTCGCCGACGATCAGCGTGTCCTGTTCGATGTCGAGTTCGAGGTCGGCGAGCCTGTCGGCCGAGAGGCCGTGGAACGCGCCGACGACCGGAATCCCGTCGGGTGCGGTGTCCGCGACGAGTTCCGTGACGCTCCCGGCTTTCGGCGGCTTGTAGTGGAAGCCGGAGTCGTCTCGGTTCATCCCGACGGCGGGCGTGACGAGCACGTCCACGTCGTCGAGTCGGTCGGCGACGGATTCGACCGTGTCGCGGATGTGGAACGGTGGGACGGCGAGGACGACGATGTCCCCGCGCTCGGCGGCCATGCCGTTCTTGAAACCGTTGATGGAGCGGGAGACGCCGAGACTGTCGAGTTCGGTTTCGTACTCCTCGGCCTTCGCGCGGGCTTTCGCGGGGTCGCGCGAACCGATCACGATTTCGTGGTCGGTGTCGAACGCCCAGCGAAGCGCGAGCGCCTGTCCGATGTCGCCGGTTCCTCCCAAGAGTGAGATTCGCATACAGGGGTGTCTTCCGGCGGGCGGTTAAGTTCTCCGAAACCCGCACTTATCAGGGGTAACCGACGAACTCCTGCACGATTTCGCCCTCGATTTGTGAACGATGGCGAGGCCAAAACTCCTTTCCGTCCCCGGGTTACGAATCCCTACAGAATTTCCGCCGCCACAACCGCTTTTTCCCTTCTACCCTTTGCAGAATATACGATGACATACGACGCCGACAGCGACGGAATTCCGAAATTGGGTATCGGGACATGGGAGAACACGGACGGTAACGAGTGTGCCCACAGCGTCGAATACGCCCTCGATTTGGGCTACGAACACGTCGACACCGCCCAGGCCTACGGCAACGAGGAACACGTCGGGCAGGGAATCACCGACTCGTCGGTGGACCGCGAGGACTTCTTCCTCGCCACGAAGGTCTGGGCCGACAACCTCGAACACGACGACGTGCTCGAAACGACCGAGGAGAGCCTGAACAAGCTCGGGACGGACTACGTGGACCTGCTCTACATCCACTGGCCCGCCCGCGAGTACGACCCCGAGGAGACGCTCGTGGCGTTCGACGAACTATACGACGAGGGTACAATAGAACACGTCGGCGTGAGCAACTTCCAACCGGAGCAGTTGGACGAGGCGGCCGAAATCCTCGACGCGCCCATCTACGCGAATCAGGTCGAGATGCACCCGCTCCTGCCGCAGGACGAACTCGTCGAGTACGCACAGGACAACGACATCACGCTCGTCGCGTACTCGCCGCTCGCCCGTGGCAAGGTGTTCGACGTGCCCGAACTGACCGAAATTGCGGAGAAACACGGCGTCAGCGAAGCACAGGTCAGCCTCGCGTGGATCACGTCGAAGGACAACGTCGTCGCCATCCCGAAGGCGACCGGCGAGGATCACATCGAGGACAACTACGCCGCCCTCGACCTCGAACTGGACGACGAGGACATCGAGAAAATCGACGACATCGGCAAGACGGAGCGGCAGGTCGACCCCGACTTCGGGCCGTGGAACTGACTCGCTGAAATCGGCACGTAGCTGAAACGAACTCGTTTTTCGACCCCGCATCGGGGAAACTATGAGCTCCGAGGTTCATCTCCGGAATATGACCGACCTCGTGACATTCGGCGAGACCATGTTGCGTCTCTCGCCACCCGACCGCGAACGAATCGAGAGTACGTCCACCCTCGAACTCCGTGCCGCAGGCGCGGAGAGCAACGTCGCCATCGCCGCCCATCGCCTCGGAGCGGAGACGATGTGGACGTCGAAACTCCCCGACTCGCCGCTCGGTCGGCGCGTCGCCGCCGGACTCCGCCAGTACGGCATCGAGACCGAAATCGAGTGGAGCGACGAGGGCCGACAGGGAACGTACTATCTGGAATTCGGAACCGACCCGCGCGGAACCAGCGCCATCTACGACCGCGCCGACGCCGCCGTCACGACGGCGACGCCCGACGACGTGCCGCTCGACCGGATTCAGGACGCCAGCATGTTCTACACCAGCGGCATCACGCCCGCGCTGTCCGACACGCTCGAATCCACCGTGGACGAGGTGCTCGCGGAAGCACAGGACGCCGGGACGACCACCGCGTTCGACGTGAACTACCGCTCGAAACTCTGGTCGCCCGCCGAGGCGCGCGCGTCGCTCACCGAACTGTTCCCCCGAATCGACGTGCTCGTCACCGCCGAGCGCGACGCCCGAACCGTCCTCGATCAGTCGGGCGACGCCGCGGACATCGCCCGCGACCTCGCCGATGAGTGGGACTTCGAAACCGTCATCGTCACCCTCGGTGCGAACGGCGCACTGGCGCTCCACGACGGCGAAATCCACGAACAGCCCTCGTTCGAGACCGACACCGTGGACCCCATCGGCACCGGCGACTCCTTTGTCGGCGCGTTTCTCGCCCGCAGGCTGGCGGGCGAACCGGTCCCGACCGCGCTCGAATACGGCGCTGCGACCGCCGCGCTCAAACGGACCATCCCGGGCGACGTTGCCGTCGTGACGCGTGAAGAAGTGGAGAGCGTGATGGACACCGAAGGACGAGATATCTCGAGATAACGATCGAGACGAACGGATTCGTCGCCGAACGAGATTCCGGGCCATCACCGGAGTTGTTGGCGGAGTTCTCGTTTTGCATCTGTTCTATTTTACTGTGAAATGAGCCCTCTGCCGGACTAATCTACTCACTGCTGTCGATCGTTGGGACTACTCGGTAGGTTACTGCCGCTCCCTTCGTGGGTGATCGAATCCGGACAACGATATGAGAGGGTGGATTGGGATCAGAAGGAGCCACGAGGCTTCGGCGAGCCGGATACTGAGGAAAGAGATTCCTATTGAGACGATGAACACCATCGGGACGGCCCCGACTCGACGACCGATGTATTGGACCGCCCGTGTGTCGATTGCCGGTTGGACGAGGTCCTTGATCTCGGTGGTGTAGTACCAGATCCCAAGCAGCATCATCCCCGCGATAGCCATGTGGCATGCGTACCAGATGACGACCAGTCGTCGGCCGCTATAGCGGCCGAGGAGCGCCGACGAGAACGGGACGAGCGAGACGAACAGCAAGAAGAGCAAGTTCAGCGAGAGGAGCCGCCGGGAACAGCTCTCGATGTACGTGAAGAGGCGGTGGTGGGTGAGCCAGAACGTCCCGATAGCGAGGAAGCTGAGTCCGAAACTCACGAACTGCGGCAAGAGCGCGAGCAGTTCTTCGGCGAGCATGGCGTTTGGCTGCGTAGCTGGTACTTCAGGGACGCCGATATCGATCACGAGGAGCGTAATCGCAATGGCGAAAACGGCATCACTGAAGAATATGAGACGCTCGGGGTCCTGTTCTCTGATGAACCAATCCGGATAATTCGGTTCTACGAGCGTCAGTAACCGACCAAAAAGATTCATATCCGGAATCTCAAATCGAACTGACTAAACTACTTTGAATGAGACGGTTTCCTCGTTTCGGTTCACGGTTTACCTGTCTCCCGCTACTACTGATACCGCCACTCTCGCGGGACGGCATGGTCTGTCGTACCTCCTTTCTGAACCCGAGAGTCGTCGATCAGTCGGCGGTCAGTCCTTTTGCAAGTGCGGGAATGAGGAGGCCGTAGAGGGTTGAACTATCCCTCGCCTCAGCGTCCGTATCGTGGACCTGTTCCGTGAAGTGGACGACCGCTTGACGCACTCCCTGGCTGGGTACAGATCGTCGCGAAGTTCAACCCCTTCACCTACGGGACCGATGCCGCCCGTGCCCTCATGCTCGGGCCGCACGTCTCAAGTACGATTACTCTCTCTAACTTCGGCGGGGTCTGGAGTACTGTCGTTCCCGCAGTTGTCATCCTCGGTGTCCTCGACATCGTACTTGGTGTAATCGCGGTTCGCGTCCTGACACGGACGCTCCAGCCGTTGCGACTTCCCCTTGGGTATCTCCTCGCGGTCCTGTTTCGAGTCTCTCGGCTCGAACCGAGATTTTCACCTGAGGACGGGAATCGCACGGAACTCCCCGATCGAACAGGCTGACGATGGCGTCTCCAGAAACCAGTCGTTTTCTCCCTCGCCTAAACCACTAACCTCCCCGCCGACCAATCGACC
>NZ_JBAWAC010000551.1:0-4604 GCF_049589095.1 Haladaptatus sp.
CGACGAGTATCACCTCCGCGTCGGCGCGGGAATCGTCCACGATTCGGTCCCCGAAGCCGAATACGAGGAAACGCTGGCGAAGGGGAAGGCGCTCGTCACTGCGATCGACGAAGCGCTCGAACGCGAGACGGGATTTTCGGTGGAGTGACTCACACGTAATTTTAAATACCAAACCGGGACCAACGACGGTGGACGTTTCGGGTTGCCGAACGCCTCGTCCCTCGATTCGCAACCCACAGTCTGCCTAACCCGGGAGGGTGCGCCAAAAGCGATACAGCAACATTGCTGTCCGTTTCTCAGCTGAAGTGCGCCGCGAGTCGGTCGGCCGCTTCCTCGACGCGTGGGGAGACGAGGGCGAATCGGATCCAGTCGTTGCGCGAGGAGCCGAAGGCTTCGCCGGGCATGCCAGCGACGCCTGCTTCGTCGATGAGGTTCTCGACGTTCGCCAGCGTGCCGGGGAAGTCGGGGAAGCGAGCCATGACGTAGAACGCGCCGTCGGGAGTGGTGTAGTCGGCACCGGCGGCGTCAAGGGCGTCGGTGAAGGTCTCGACGCGCGATTCGAGGAGCGTGCGGTTCTCCTCGTAATACTCCCGGGTCGTCTCGCGGAGCGCGTGGAGGACGGCGTACTGTGCGGGACGGCTCGTCGCCACGTTCGTCAGCATGTGGCGGGTCTTGGCCACGTCCACGAGTTCCGGTGGGAAGATGGCGTAGCCGACACGGAATCCGGTGATGGCCAGCGACTTCGAGAACGAGTTGGTGACGATTCGGTGGTCGGAATCGAACGCTAACGCGCTGGTGAACTCGCCGGAGAAGTCGAAGTGGTCGTACACCTCGTCGCTGACGAGGAGCGCGTCGTACTCCTCGGCGATAGCCACGAGTTCACGCATCGTCCCCTCGTCGTACACCGCTCCGGTCGGATTGTTCGGCGAGTTCACGACGATCGCGGCGGTGTCCTCGCTCGCGGTTTCTCGCACGTCGTCCGGGTCGAGCGTGCCGTCCGCCGCGGTGGTGACGAAGCACTGTTTCGCGCCGAGCATCGTCGTCTTGCCGGGGTAGTACGGGTACACCGGATCGGTGAGGATGAACTCGTCGCCCGCTTCGCGTTCCATCGCCCGAGCCATCGCCAGATAGTTAGCTTCGCCGCCACCGCAGGTCACGACGACTTGCGAGGTATCGACATCCCGCCGTGCGGCGATTTCCTCGCGCAGTTCGAGGAGTCCCTCGCTCGGCGGGTACTGGAAGTCCGCCCCGCCCAGGTCGGCGTAGGCGTGAAGTCCCTCGGCGATACTCGGCGGCGACCCCCAGTCGGGGTTTCCGCTGACCATATCGACGACGTCGTGGTCGGCGTCCGCCGCGTAGGTCATGACGTGAAAGAACAGGGGGGTGTCGTAGTCCATACCAGACGGTCGCAGCACTGGCAAGTGTTTCTTTCGCAACGGGGAGTCCGTCGAACGCGGAAAACGGATTTCGAGCGATGATCGAGAAGGTCGTGGGTGTGTGTCCCACAGTCACACTATCCTTTATGTTGGCAGGAGATTCATTGGGAATGAAGAACGATGATCCCGGTTCTGACCCTCTACTGACAGCGGTCCACGCCGCTCGACGCGCGTGACCACTCCGTGGCGGCAGTTCTCTTCGCGTGTTCGCACGCCGTAGCCACGGCATCCGCTCGACAGACGACCAATTGGCCTGCCGCGTATCCGTGGGTGTTCGACTCAATGGGTCACGAGCAGGTCTCCGCATCGTATGCCGTCCACCCGATTCGATTTGTACAACCGTACATTGGGGTCGTCGGACGGAACGCTGGAAATCACACCACAGAATTCACACCATACCGACACACGAAATGACAGACAACACAGACGAAGGGAAGACGTTCAGCGAACAACGCGAGCGCGTCGATGCACCGATTCGACGCCTGTTCGGAACCTACGGTCTGGAGCATTGGTTTCCGCTCACCATCGGGATAGTGGCCAGTCTCGCCACCCACTTGCTCTCACTCCTGCCACCGGTCCTTCTCGGTATCGCGCTCGATGCGACGTTCTTGAGCAAAAAACCGTATCAGCTTCCGCTGGTGCCTCAATCGTGGATTCCGACGGATCAGTTCGGCCAGCTCTGGTTCACCGTGGGGCTGATAACCCTCTCCTTCCTTGGGAGTGCCCTCGGTGGATTGGCCAAGGGTTGGGGTCTCAACGAGTTCGCCCAGTCCATCCAGCACGAAGTCAGGAGTGACACCTACAACGCGATGCAACGGCTGGACCTCGGTTTCTTCGCAGAAAAGCAGACGGGCGAACTGATGAGCATCCTCAACAACGACGTGAACCGCCTCGAACAGTTCCTCAACGGCGGACTAAACGTGATGACCCAAATCGGGGTCACCGTGGTCGGTGTCGCCGTTCTCCTCTCGTTGATAAACTTCGAATTCGCGCTCGTAACGCTGGCCACCGTCCCAATCGTTGCGGCGTTCACGTACAAGTTCGTCCAAATAATCCAA
Source organism: Haladaptatus sp. (assembly GCF_049589095.1). Classification (NCBI taxonomy): domain Archaea; kingdom Methanobacteriati; phylum Methanobacteriota; class Halobacteria; order Halobacteriales; family Haladaptataceae; genus Haladaptatus; species Haladaptatus sp. Next base: position 2,495 of record NZ_JBAWAC010000551.1, read on the forward strand.
CCGAAGTACGCGAAGGTGCGCTCGACGGTCGGACAACTCAACGCTCGACTGGAGAACAACCTCGGCGGCATCGAGGTCATCAAGGCCAGCAGCGCCGAGGATTACGAGTTCGACCGCGTCACCGACTCCTCCAAGGAGTACTACGACACGAACTGGGACGCCATTCGGACTCGAATCACGTTCTTCCCCGGACTGGAATTGAGCGCCGGGTTCGGCTTCATCCTCACCTTCGCCATCGGCGGGTTGTGGGTACTGAGCGGCGCACCGTTCGTCTTCTCGGGCGACCTGAGCCCCGGAGGGTTCGTCAGCTTCATCTTCCTGAGCCAGCGGTTCATCTGGCCGCTCGCGCAGTTCGGCCAACTCATCAACATGTACCAGCAGGCGGTCGCCTCCTCCGAGCGCGTCTTCGGACTGATGGACGAACCGAGCGTCCTCGAAACCGATGACGACGCGCCAGATATCGACGTTTCGGAGGGTGTCGTCGAGTACGAGGACGTGACGTTCGGCTACGACGACGAGGAGACCGTCGTGGAGGACGTGAGCTTCGAGGTGGGCGGTGGCGAAACCCTCGCGCTCGTCGGCCCGACGGGTGCGGGGAAGTCCACGATACTGAAACTCCTCTTGCGACTGTACGATGTGAACGACGGGACGATTCGACTCGACGGGCAGGATATCACGGAAGTGTCGCTCTCCAGCCTCCGCCAATCGGTCGGCTACGTCAGCCAGGAGACGTTTCTCTTCGCCGGGACCGTCGGCGAGAACATCGCGTACGGGACGTTCGACGCGACCCGAGCGGAAGTCATCGAGGCCGCGAAAGCCGCACAGGCCCACGAGTTCATCGAGGAACTCCCGGACGGCTACGACACGGAGGTCGGTGAACGGGGCGTGAAACTGTCCGGCGGGCAGCGTCAGCGCGTCGGCATCGCCCGCATCCTGCTCCAGAACCCGGCCGTGCTCATCCTCGACGAGGCGACCAGCGACGTGGACACGGAGACCGAACTCCGCATCCAGCAGAGTCTCGACGCGCTGCTGGAGGACCGGACCGTGCTCGCCATCGCCCACCGTCTCTCGACCATCAAGAACGCCGAAACCATCCTCGTCCTCGAAAACGGTCGCGTGGTCGAGCGAGGAACGCACGGCGAACTGCTCGCCGAGGACGGCCTGTACGCGGACCTCTGGGGCGTCCAAGCCGGGATGCTCGAAGAGATTCCGGCCAGGTAATCATCGTCTTGCTTTCCGTCTCGTGTTGGAAATCGACCCGCGGGTTTCTTTTTTTCGCGCCTCCTTTCCCTCTCCATGAGCACGGACGACCAACCAATCGAACGGCGAGTCGGGGACGCCCTCCGTGAATCGAACGCGACGGTTGCGACCGCCGAGTCCTGTACTGGCGGCCTCATCGGGTCGCTCCTGACCGACGTTCCGGGGTCGAGCGACTACTTTGACAGGGGTCTCGTCACGTACTCCTACGACGCGAAGATGCGTCACGTCGGCGTCACCCGCGAAGCGCTGGACGAACACGGTGCCGTCAGCGAACCCGTCGCCCGTGCGATGGCCCGCGGCGTGCGCGACGTCGCGGGGACGACGTGGGGCGTCGCCACGACCGGAATCGCCGGACCGACCGGCGGTACCGACGAAAAGCCCGTCGGAACGGTCTTCATCGGTGTGGCCTACGCGGGTGAGTGGGGAAGCGCGGAATCTTACTCGGTGGTCGCTCGGTACGAGTTCGACGGCTCTCGACAGGAGATCAAGCGTAAAATAGCGAATCGAGCCCTTTCGGACCTCCTCGACGAACTGGAGTAAAAGGGAAAACCTTGATATTGCGGGGTGGGACCTGCAAACAAATGAACCGAAAAGAACACGTATTGAATGCGGCACTTCTCAGCATCGGGCTCGGATACGTTCTCCATCCGTCGGGTGACGTGGAGACGTTCTACTCCATCGTGGCGGTCGGCGTTCCGGTCATCCTCGGCGCGCTCTTTCCGGACGTGGATACCGCCTTCGGCAAACACCGGAAGACGCTCCACAACCTCCCGATCCTCGCGCTGTTTTACGTCTTCCCGATGGTGTTCGGCAACCTGCAATACGTCTGGATCGGCGTCCTCACCCACTA
>NZ_JBAWAC010000552.1:0-8244 GCF_049589095.1 Haladaptatus sp.
CTCGTGAAGAGGCCGATACCGAACAGGAGTCCGACGGCCCACGTCGCGGAACTCGGGTACGACAGCCAGACGAAGAAGGCGACGAGGATCGACGCGATTCCGCTGATGGCGATCCATAGCCACCCGCGCTCCGGTCGGAGTCGGAACCCCATGGCCACCTCGACGGCCCCTTCGACGAGGAAAAAGATGACGAGCAGGATGGTTAGCGCCGTGAGTCCGACCAACGGGTTCAGGAGGAACGCGACACCACCGATGGCGAAGATGATCGCCAACAGCAGTTGAAAGACGAAACCCGTCCACCCGCGCCCCGAAAACGCGTGGACGAAGTGGGCAATCGCGCCGATCACGAGGTACACGCCGAACAGAAACGACAGCGTGATTCCCGTGAAGAACGGCGTCAGGATCGCCAGTAAGCCGACGATCGTGAGTACGACGCCGACACCCATGAGGAGTCGCCACGTATCTTGAATCGTGTTTGCCAGTCGTTCCCTGTCGTACGTCTCCGCGGTTGTCATCCTTGAAATCCTCCGGACCGTGTACGACGGTCTCCGGAATAAAAGGATGCACAAACGTGCAGCGGTATCGGGATGAAAATTTTTGGAAAGTACGTGTGGTAGCGCTCGACCTGTCGCTCAAGCGGGCGATAAACCGGACGAACGCATAAATGGGTTGGGTGGGTAGGTGGGAGCATGACGAACCGGGTAACGGTGTCGCTGGACGACGAGGCACAGGTCGCGCTGGACGAACTCGTGAGTCGGGACGGAAAACCCCAGAGCGAACTCGTCAGGCAGGCACTCGTCTTCTACGCCGCGAACTACGACGCCGCCACGACCCAAGCGGGACCGAGCCTCGAAGCGTACCATCAAATGCTGGCGAGCGGCGAACACGTCCTGCTCGACGTGGACTTCCTCCACTGCTTCTTGGAGTACGTCGAGGACGAAGACGGCGAGCCGGATGCGGCGTTTATCGAACTGGCAGACAGCGTCTCGAACTATCACGCCCGCGAGTACGAACACCGATTCGAAACGCTCGGGGAACTGCTCGACTGGCTTTCGTTCTGTGGTTTCCTGACCGTTCGCGGAACGCAGGGCGACACGTATCACGTCGTGTTCCCAACCGAGTCGGTCAAATGGTTCATGACGCGATTCGTCGAGCGAAGCAGCGCCCGGCTTCCTTTCGAAATCGAACTGGAGGAAGGCGTCTCCAAGGTGCTGATGACGGAAGTCGACCCCGAACGCTGATCCGTTCGTCATTCGTCGTCAGTCGTCTGAGTTCATCGTCATCCCTCAGTGTTCGTCGTCGCTATTCGTCAGTATCCGTCGATATTAGTCCGAATCGTCAGTAGCCGTCGTCCGTCTCCCGTTCATACTTCTTCATACGATTTCATACGGCGAGAGACGGCGATACACACCGTTCTCAACAGGATTTATCCCCAATCCTTGGGTTGTGGCATAATAGCATACCACAACCATGAATATCAGTGAACGACTACGCTCTATCGGACCCGGCGCGATGGTGGCCGCCGCCTTCATCGGCCCCGGAACGGTGACGACCGCCAGCGTGACTGGCGCGGAGTTCGGCTACGCGCTCGTCTGGACTATCGTCTTCTCGATCATCGCCACCATCGTCCTCCAGGAGATGAGCGCCCGCCTCGGCGTCGTCTCCCGCGAGGGACTCGGCGAAGCGCTTCGGGAACAGTTCGACAACCCCCTGCTTTCGACCCTCAGCATCGCGCTCGTCGTGAGCGCCATCGGTATCGGGACGGCCGCCTACGAGACGGGGAACATCCTCGGCGGAGCGGCCGGGTTAGCGGGCATTACCGGCATCAGCGCACATATCTGGGGTCCGGCCATGGGTCTCTTCGCGGCCGCGCTCCTCTGGACCGGACGCTACAAACTCATCGAGAGGGCGCTCGTCGCGTTGGTGGCTATCATGGCGCTCTCGTTCGTCATCGACGCCATCCTCATCGGCCCCGACCTCGGCGCGCTCGCGGCGGGATTCGTCCCGAGCGTCCCCGAAGGTTCGACGTTCCTCATCACGGGACTCATCGGGACGACCGTCGTCGGCTACAACCTGTTCCTGCACGCCGGAAGCGTCCAGGAACGCTGGTCGGGACCGGACGAATTGCCCGAGTCGCGCGCCGACACGATACTCTCCATCATCATCGGCGGCGCAATCACCATCGCCATCCTCGTCACCGCGGCCGCGGCGTTCCCCGTCGGAACCCAGATCAGCGACGTGAGCAAGATGGCCGACCAGATACGGCCGCTCGCCGGACCGTACGCGACGGTCCTGTTCAGCATCGGCCTGTTCGCGGCCGGATTCACGAGCGCGACCACGGCACCGCTCGCCGGAGCGTACGCGACTGCGGGAGCCTTCGGCTGGGACACCGACCTCAAATCGTTCAAGTTTCGGGCAGTTTGGGCCGTCATCCTATTCATCGGAGTCGTGTTCTCCGCGGCTGGCTACCAACCGGTGCAGGCCATCGTCTTCGCGCAGGTGGCGAACGGAGTCCTGTTACCTATCGTCGCGCTCTTCCTCATCTACATCATGAACGACAGGGACATCCTGGGGGAGTACGTGAACGACACGACGCAGAACGTCCTCGGAATCGTCGTCACACTCGTCGTCGTCTGGCTCGGAGTACGTGCGCTCTACACCGTCATCGGAGGGCTCTGAATGACCGGGAACGACCGAACCCGCATCGGAGTCGATGTCGGCGGAACGTTCACCGACGTCGTCCTCCTCCTGCCGGACGACGAACTCGTGACGGCGAAGGTGCCGAGCACGGACGACCAGAGCGTCGGCGTCGTACAGGGAATCGGGAAAGCCTGCGAGGAGGCGGGCATCGACCCGACGGACGTGGACGCGTTCACTCACGCGATGACGGTTTCGGTGAACGCCCTGCTGGAAGAGAACGGCGCGAAAACGGCACTCGTGACGACGGCAGGCTTCCGCGACGTACTCGAAATCGGACGACAGGCCCGACCGGACCTCTACGACGTGAACATCGACAAACCCGCGCCGCTCGTCCCGCGACGGCGGCGGTTCGAAGTCGCCGAGCGGACGGGCGTCGACGGCGTCCTGACGAAACCCGACGAGAGCGAGGTACGCGAACTGGCGGGGAAGATCCGTAACAGTGGTGCCGAAAGCGTCGCCGTCTCCCTGTTGCACGCGTATCAGCACCCCGAGAACGAACGACGGGTCGCCGAAGTTCTCCGCGAGGAACTGGACGTCCCGATCTCGGTTTCCCACGAGGTGCTCGCGGAGTTCCGCGAATTCGAACGAACCTCGACGACGGTCGTGGACGCCTACGTGACGCCAGCGATCGACGCCTACATCGGTCGCTTGGAGGAACGCGCCGGGAACCGGGGCGTTCCGGAACCCCGGATCATGCAGGCCAACGGCGGCATCGCATCGGCGAAAACCGTCCGCGAGCACGCGGTGACGACGACGATGTCCGGCCCGGCGGGCGGGGTCGTCGGCGCGGCGGAGACCGCCGCTGCCGACGACGTGGACGGCCTCGTCACCTTCGACATGGGCGGCACGTCGAGCGACGTGAGCCTCGTCCGGGACGGCGAAGTCGAACGGACGACGAACGCTGAAATTAACGGCCGACCCATCAAGACGCCGATGGTGGACGTGAACACGGTCGGCGCGGGCGGCGGTTCCATCGCGTGGGTGGACGCCGGAAACGCCCTCCGCGTCGGGCCGCGGTCCGCCGGTGCGAACCCCGGCCCCGCCTGCTACGGACGCGGCGGAACGGAGCCGACGGTGACGGACGCGAACGTCGTCCTCGGTTACATCGGCGGGAGTTCGGCGCTCGGCGGCGAACTCGAACTCGACGTGGACGCGGCCCACGAGGCGCTCTCGAAGCTCGCGGACGAAGCTGGCTTGGACGACGCCCTCGCTGCCGCTCGGGGCGTCTTCCGGGTCGCGAACGCGAACATGGCGCGGGCGATTCGGGCCGTCACGGTCGAACGGGGCCACGACCCGCGCGGATTCGGACTCGTGGCGTTCGGCGGCGCGGGACCGATGCACGCCGGCGCGATCGCGGAGAGTTTGGACATGGATCGACTCGTGATTCCGCACGCCTGCGGCGTGCTGTCGGCCTACGGTCTGCTCGCGGCGGACGAGAAACACGACTCGGTTCGAACGTTGAGAAATCCGTTGGCGGACGTTTCGCTGGACGATGTCGAATCCGCCTACGACGACCTCACGGACGAGGTACTCTCGGACGTGGAGAATCGGGATGCGGCGGCGGTCCAGCGGGCCGCCGACCTGCGGTTCGTCGGCCAGAGTTTCGAACTCACGGTTCCAGTGAACGAGGCGTTCGACGCCGAAACGGTCGCGGAGCGATTCGAGGACGCCCACGAGAGCGCCTACGGCTACGTCATGGACGACCCCATCGAACTCGTGAACCTGCGGACGACGGCGGTCGTCGACCGCGAGTCGCCATCGGTTTCGTATCGAACCGCGGGCGACGCCGAGAAGGGATACCGCGAGGCGTTTTTCGATGGCGAGTTCCACGAGACGCCGGTGTTCGACCGAACCGGACTCGGCGAGTCCGATTCGGTTTCCGGCCCCGCGATCCTCGAACAGGACGAAAGTACGGTCGTCGTGCCGCCGGGATGGTCCGGGACGACGAACGCGGACGGAACGCTGGTGCTCGGGAGGGAGGAAGAATGAGCCACGACGATTCGAATTCGAACTCTGACACGGACATCGACGCGGTAACGCTCGAAATCATGCGCAATCAGTTCGAGGGTGTCGCCGAGGAGATGGGACAGGTGCTCATCACCTCGTCGTACTCGCCGAACATCAAGGAGCGACGCGACTGCTCGACGGCGCTGTTCGACGCCGAAGGGCGACTGGTCGCGCAGGCCGAACACATCCCGGTGCACCTCGGCGCGATGCCCGAGGCCGTGGACACGGTGCTCGACTACGACCCGGAACCGGGCGACGTGTTCGTCCTGAACGACCCGTTCGAGGGTGGTACGCACCTCCCGGACGTGACCATGGTGTCGCCGGTTACGGTCGGGGACGAAATCCTCGGGTACGCCGTCTCCCGCGCGCACCACGCCGACGTCGGCGGGATGACGCCGGGAAGCATGCCCGCCGGGGCACAGGAGATTTATCAGGAGGGGATTCGACTGCCACCGGTTCGCCTCGTGAAGCGTGGCGAAGTCAACGACGACGTGATGAGCCTCCTGCTCGCCAACGTCAGGAACCCCGGCGAGCGACGGGCGGACATCCGCGCACAGATCGCCGCGAACGAACGGGCCGAGGAACGACTCGGCGACCTCGTGGAAGAACACGGTCGGGAGCGCGTCGTCTCGGCCTTCGACGCGGTGATCTCGTACTCGCGGGATCGACTGCTCGCCGAACTCGCCGACCTGCCGAACGGGACGTACAGCGCTCACGACGTGATGGAAGGGGATGGTATCTCGGACGACGAGATACCCATCGAAGTTTCCGTGACAGTCGGCGACGAGGAAATCGAGGTGGATTTCTCCGGAACCGCTCCGCAGGTTCCGGGCAACGTCAACGCGCCGCTCGCGGTCGCGAAGAGCGCCGTCTACTTCGTGATTCGCTGTGTGACGGATCCCGAAATCCCGCCGAACGAGGGCTGTTACGACCCAGTTTCCGTCTCGGTTCCGGAGGGGTCGCTGTTGAACCCCCGACCGCCAGCGGCCGTGGTGGGCGGCAACGTCGAAACCAGCCAGCGAGTGACGGACGTCGTGTTTTCCGCGCTCGCCGAGGCGGCCCCGGACCGCGTTCCAGCGCAGGGGCAGGGAACGATGAACAACCTCACCATCGGAAGCAGGGGCGGCGGTGACGACGGCTTCACCTACTACGAGACCATCGCGGGTGGCTTCGGCGGTCGCCCCACGAAGGACGGGATGGACGGCGTCCAAGTCGGGATGACGAACACGCTGAACACGCCCGTCGAGTCCCTCGAAGCCGAATACCCGCTGTTCGTCGAACGGTACGGACTCCGCGAGAACAGCGGCGGACACGGGCAGTTCCGTGGTGGCCTCGGCGTGGTGCGTTCCGTCAGCGTCGAAACGGACGCGACCGTCTCCCTGTTGACCGAACGGCGACGCGTCGCTCCGCACGGAATCGACGGCGGAGAGGACGGACGGTGCGGCCGTAACGAAATCGACGGGGAACGCGTTCCGGCGAAGACCACCCGCGACGTGGAGTCGGGGACGACCATCACGGTGTTCACGCCGGGCGGCGGCGGGCACGGTCCAGCAGAAGAGCGCGACCCCGACGCCATCGAGATGGACAGGGAAGACGGGAAGATGGAGTGGGAGGAATGAGCGTGCCGAGCGAATCGACACGACCGGGGTGGCCGTAATGTTCGGATGGCGCGGCCGTCTCGGCGTCGTCGTCCCGTCCTCGAACACGACGGTGGAGGGCGAATTCGGGCGGGTGCTTCCGGAGGGCGTAAGCCTCCACACGGCCCGAATGCCGCTCGAATCGGTCACCGTGGACGAACTGGACACGATGGCGGACGATGCCGTGGACTGTGCGGAGCGATTGTCCCACGCGGACGTCGATACGGTCGCCTACGCCTGTACGACGGGGAGCCTCCTCCACGGCCCGGGGTTCGACGCGGAACTCGAAGACGCGTTGGCCGAGGCCGCTGGCGTTCCGGCGGTGGCGACGGCCCTGTCGGTCAAGCGGGCGCTTTCGACGCTCGACGCGACGCGAATCGCCGTCGTGACGCCGTACACCGCCGATCTGAACGACCGCGAGGAGTCATACCTGGACGACGCCGGATTCGAGGTGGTCGATCTCCACGGACGGGGAATTACGGCGAACACTGACATCGGGTCGTTGTCACCGAACGACGCGTACCAACAGGTCCGGAATACCGTCTTGGACCCGAGTACCGTGGACGCCGTGTTCGTCTCGTGTACGAACTACCGAACGTTCCCCGCCATCGAACCCCTCGAATCGGACCTCGGGATTCCGGTGGTGACGAGCAATCAAGCGACGCTGTGGGATGCGCTCGGTCGAGTGAGCGTTTCGGCGGACGTGCCGGGAACGGTGGGAGAACGATAAGGGACCCGACAGAACCCCGTCTGCCGGTTTGTAAACGCTTTCCCCTTCCCCCACGAGGAAGGTGACATGACGAACGCGAACGGCGGAGCGGACGGAGGAGAAACACGAGATAGCGAGGCGAGCACGGGCGATCCGTCCCTCGTCGAACTGCGCCGCGATTTACACGCCCATCCCGAGGCCGGATGGAAGGAGTTCCGGACGACGGCACTCGTCGCGGCGGAACTCGATGAACGGGGGTTCACGCTCCATCTCGGAGCGGACGCCGTCGATGTCGACGCACGCCTCGGCGTGCCGAGCGACGACGAGATCGCGGGCGCGAAAACCCGAGCGCGTGAGGAAGGTGCACCTGAGCGGTATCTGGATCGAATGGGCGACGTGACGGGACTCGTCGCCGAAAAGACGTACGGAACCGGCGATGGGCCGACAATCGGGGTCCGAATCGACATGGACGCGCTCGAACTGACCGAGTCGAGCGACGACGATCACCGACCCGCACGGGAGGGGTTCGTGAGCCGCCATCCCGGGGAGATGCACGCCTGCGGTCACGACGGACACACGACCATCGGTGTCGGAATCGCCCGTGAACTCGACGCCACCGGCGGGTTCGATGGACACCTCAAACTCTTCTTCCAGCCAGCCGAGGAGGGCGGTCGTGGCGGCGTCCCGATGAGTAAGACGGACCACCTCGCCGACCTCGACCACTTCCTCGCGCTCCACCTCGGCCTCGACAACGAGACGGGGAAGGTTATCGCCGCCTACGAACATCCGCTATCGAACGCGAAACTCGACGTGGCGTTCCACGGGGAAGCCGCACACGCCGGGAAAGCACCGAACCAAGGTCGAAACGCACTTCAGGCGATGACGACGGCCATCGGCAACCTGTACGCGATTCCGCGACACGCGGACGGGGCGACGCGAATCAATGTCGGACAGGTCCACTCCCCGAACGCACAGAACGTCATCGCCGAGGAGGCGAGAATGCGCATCGAAGTCCGCGGCGAGACCGCCGAACTCAACGACTACATGCTCTCCCGAGCACGGCGAACCGTGAAACACGCCGCCGCGATGCACGACGTGGAGTTCGAAACGGCGCTGTACGGCAAGACCACGACGTTCACCGCGGACGAGGAGATGGTCACCGCCGTCGCTCGGAGCGCGGCGGAAGTCAAA
>NZ_JBAWAC010000553.1:0-9107 GCF_049589095.1 Haladaptatus sp.
CTACTGATTCTGTTCGACTTCGAGGATACGGGCATCACATCCTTGGCAGGTGGCGGCGACGACTTCCATCGAGCGGCAGCAGGATTCGACTGTTTCCTGTTCCGCGGTGATGTCGGCACCACACTCGGGGCAGGTGTCGAGGAAGATGCGGAGACCGCTCAGGATTCGACTCTGGTTATCGACCGAGAGTTTGTCCCAATCGTCATAGCGATCACTCAACTCACGAGCGGCCGCGAGGTCGGCGACGAGTGCGGCGTGGGACTCCCACTGACCGAGTCGCCGACCGTCCATTCGGGCGATGAAGGCGGCATCGTGTTCTTCGAACTCCAACTCCTCTTCATCCGCGCCGAGGATTCGACTCAAGTCGCTCTTTTCCGCGCCGTCCTTCATGACTCGTTCCATGTTGTCGTGCCATATCTGACGGAACTCTTCGTCGAGACAGAGGTCGTCGATTTCATCACAGGGTTGAACGACGCTCGCATCGACGAGAACGTTTTCCGGTTCGCGGTCCGTCGGTTCCGGTGATGCCGTCTGGACGGTCTGCATTTCGTGTTTGTCGAATTTCTTGAGCAACCAGCCGGGGAAGTACGTTTTCGTAAACCACGGGGTTCCAGGTACGAGATACCCACGAACGTAAATCGTGGCCATACTGAACACAAAAAATGCGATTCCGATAGGCATTGCCGCAAATGTCAGAATCGTACTAGCGACGACGGCGATTACGACGTTGACGATTGTACACGGCGTACAGCGGTTTTCGCCGGTGTATTCCGGCTGCCGGAAGCGGTCGATAACACCTGAAAGCTCGGTACTCATTTCATCTCTATCATTTTGCCTCATCACCATATACTTATTGTTGGATGATTCTAACAATGGTTAAAAACAAATCAGAACAAAAGAAAACTGGCTCGCCACCCGACGACTGGTGAATCGACTACTCGGTCTATAATGGCAAATCGACTATTCGGTTGGCGGCTCTGCTCGTTGGAGGCGAACCGTCACGACGCTCCCCCGCGGATGATTGGTTCCGAAGATGAGTTCGCCACCGAACTTCCCGACTATCCAGTTCGTCAACCACAGGCCTAGACCACTTCCGTGCTGGAGAGCGGTTTCCCGCCCTTCGTTTAGCACTGCCTGTTCATCCATCGGTATCCCCGGTCCGTTGTCCGTGACTTCGATTTCGATCCAATTTTCCCGTTCAGATTCGACGCTCCTCACCGAAACCATCACGCTAGGAACTTCCTGATCGTTATGCTTGATTGCGTTCTCGACGATTTCGGTAATGACCGTATCGAGCGTCTTGTCCGCACAGACCCACGCCGTGTCCGGAAGGTCGGTCGCGAGGTCCACGTTCGGATACGTTTCCCGAAGGTCCGAACACGTCCGCTCGATCAAAGCAGTGATTTCGACGGCTATCCGCTTCTGACTGCGCTTGTCCAGCGTTCGACCGATTTCACGGGCCTTCTCACTGACATCTATCAGGTCGCTCGCTTTTCGCTTGATGATCTCGGCACTCTCGGTGGCTTCGGGAATCGCTTCCTTGAGGTTGTCCGCATGGCCGAGGACGACGTTGAGGTCGTTTCGAAGGTTGTGTCGGAGGATTCGATTGAACACCTGCAGTCGTTGTTCCCGCCTGAGCAACTCCTGTCGTGTTCGAACCGAGTTGATGGCGTACGCCACGCTGTTCCCGAACTTCGAGAGAACACGTCGTTCCGTTTCGTCGAACGCGTATGGATGATCGGAGTAGACGTTCAAAACACCGTATACGGTTTCTTCGTGTTGGATTGGAATCGTCGCCTTCGAGTAGTACTCCCGGTTTGGTCCGTTCCAACGCCCTTCGGACGACGAATCGGGACCGATATCGTGTGTCACCTGTCTCGCTCCCGTTTTCAACGCACGGGAGGCATGTTCCAACTCGTCTCGATCCGCGTCGTCGGAAAGCACCGTATCTAGATGTCCCGTTTCGACTCCGGTGCGGACCCGAGGGACGACTCGATCATCGTCGTCCACTTTCCCCATCCATGCGAAGAGATATGATTCGGACGCCGCGAGTCGTTTGCAGACGGCTTCTTCTATTTCTTCACGGGTCGTTGCTTCGAGGAGTGATTGGCTGACGTCCCAGATGAGATCGTTGATGGCCATCTGGCGCTGAACCGTTTGTTCGGCCCGTCGGTGAGCGACGGCGTTCTCGATCCGGTTTGCGAGGGCGACGAACTGCCGTTTTCCGGTTCCTTTCTTCAGATAGTCGGTAACCCCCGCGGAAATGGCCTCGCTCGCTGTCTTTTCGCTTCCGCCGCCCGTCATGAGAATGTACGGTATTTGCGGGGCGATCTCTTTCACCGCGCCGAGCAGTTCGAGCCCATTCATTTCCGGCATCTCGTAGTCACTGACGACGCAGTCGAACTGTTCCAGTTCGAGGCGGGCGAGAGCGTCCGATGGGATGGTTTCCGTGTGAACGGTCACATCCGCTATTTCCTGTGTCAGGATTTCAGACGCGACCTTTCCGAAGAACTCGTTGTCTTCGACATGTAGCACCCGAATCGGGCGACGTTCCATTCTACAATACAGGTCTCGTATGTGATCAATATATAACTTTGTCCTCCACGTAGGGATCAAATCTCGTTCTATTTTAGTGACTGTTCGTCTCAGTCAGTCTCTCGGGGAAGTTTCCACCGATGTCAGTGGGTTTCCGGTGGTTCGGGAACGTTGCCGAACGACGGTCGCGATGCCTCGTCCGGAGCGGCCCATTCGACGGCGTTCCCCAGGATTTTTCGGATTTCCGGCTGTCGGTAGATCGGATACGTCTCGTGTCCCGGTCGGAAGTAGAAAACACGCCCCGATCCGCGGCGGTAACAACAGCCACTTCGGAACACTTCTCCACCCTCGAACCAACTGACGAAGACGAGTTCGTCCGGGGCGGGTATGTCGAACTGCTCGCCGTACATTTCGGCGTTCGGGACGACGACCTGTTCGTCGATTCCGTCGGCGATGGGGTGCCCGGAGTCGACGACCCAAAGGCGTTCGCGTTCACCGTTTTCCCGCCACTTCAGGTCACACGTGGTACCCATCAACTGCTTGAATATCTTCGAGAAGTGGCCGGAATGGAGCACGATGAGCCCCATCCCGTCGAGAACGCGTTGCTGTACGCGCTCTACGATTTCGTCCGCGACTTCGTCGTGTGCGATATGCCCCCACCACATGAGGACGTCCGTCTCCGCGAGTACCTCCTCGGTGAGCCCGTGTTCAGGCTCGTCGAGGGTCGCCGTCCCGACGTCGAATCCCTGCTCTTCGAGCGCCGACGCGACGACGGTGTGAATGCCGTCCGGATAACACTCCTTGCTCGCTTCGTCTTCACGTTCGTGTCGAAACTCGTTCCACACCGTGACGCGCGTGCTGTTCATATACGGTTCCTCGTGGGTCGGTCGATTCACTGTTTCGGAACCCGCAATCGCCGCAGGGACGATCTGTTTTTCCTCACTCGTCCGAAACCTCGTCTTCTTCCCACCCTTCGCTGTAAATCCGCTCCTCGGGAACCCCGATTTCCTCCAACTCCGCTTTCGTCTCGACGACCATTCCGGGAACGCCACAGCAGTAGAAGTCGGTCGATTCGGGATCAGGGACGACGCTTTCGACGTGTTCTTGGACGTGTCCGGTTCGGCCGTCCCACTCCTCGTCGGAGAGCGAGTAGGCCACGGTTAGGTTTTCGTTTTCAGCTTCCAGTTGGTCCAACGTCTCCCGGTACATCACGTCGTCCTGTGTCTTCTCCCCGTAGAGGAACGTCGCGTGACCATCGCCGTCGCGGAGGTAGTGTTTCACCATCGCCACCATGGGCGTGATTCCGGTCCCCGTCGAAACGAACGCCACGTCGGAATCCAGGTTTCGAAGATACAGGTTGCCGTCCGGTTCCTCGATTCGGATGGTATCCCCCGGAGCTCGCTCGTGCATGTACACGGAGGCGGTTCCCTCGTCGTATCGTTTTATCGCCAAAACGAGACGATCCGTTCCCGGAAGCGTCGTGGGCGTGTACGGACGAACGACTTCGTCGTCGTCGCCCGACGCATCCACCTCGCTTGCTTCGCTCGCATCGAAGTGCAACTGTGTGTGTTGCCCGGGTTCGTAATCGAACGGTTCGTCGTCGGCCAGTTCGAACTGCTTCACTCGGGGCGTCATCCGATGTGCCGACGTGATTTCTACTTCGCGCATGGCAGAGGAGGACGGCACGACTGTCCGTAAACGAACTGCCTGCATCTTCCACCCTGCACCTTCCACCACTCCGTCGGAACACCCCCCGAATCTAGCGCTGACGCGGTCCATCGGCGAGAATATCCGTAGCGGTAAGCGGAGTCGAACGCTCCCGGTGCAGTTCGAATTCCTCCTCCGCCTACGCGGCGACGGCTTCGTTTCGACTTTCGACATACGCCGGAAAGGTACCATCGGTACCTGTCAACAACAGTCCCACCGTATCCTCCGCTACGACCAGTTGTATCGGCGGTTCTTCGTCACAGAGATAGAAATCGTACTGGTCGCTCGCGGCCACCTGGCTCACGTCCCGCGCGATATCCGGGTTGTCCTGTAGCTTCCGATAGAAGTCGGCCGAGAAGACGACTTCTACCCGCTGGTTGCTTACTTCGGTCGCCCGTCTGTGCGCCGCCAACTGGAACGGATCCAGTGCGTAGATGAGCGCTTGGACGTGGCCATCCGCGGCCTTCAGCCCCGTGAACCTCCTCACGGGAAGTGTCGGGTCGGTGCGACTCGCCACCGAAACCGTCGCATCGTGAAAGTGGCGAAGATCGATGTCCAACGCCTCGGTCGGCACCCATTCGATCACTCGATTCAGCGTTCGAACGGTGTCTGCCGTGTCGAGAGCCCGAGCAAACTCCTCGTACATCATCTCACCGAGTGGGGTGAGGCGGTACTGCCATCCTTCGCTTTCGACCCATCCTTTCCCTTCCATGTCCGAGAGCGTTCGTGAAATCGTCGTCCGCGTGACCTCCGTTCTCTCCTGTAGTTCGGCGCGCTCACACGGCCGCTCGGAGAGTTCTCCGAGAACACGAAATCGATGCTCGGAGCGAGCGAGAAATTCGATATCGTCTAATGAACTGGCCATCGGTAGTTGCTTGTCACGCGTTGTGTCCGTATATACGCGCGGATGGGAACGATACGTACGGATGGGAAGCGAGGAATGAGAGCGTACTCTGGTGTGCGGGACGCGCACGGTGGGCGCTCCCTGCACAATGGTCGCCGGTTTGTACATCCCGAATCGGTGCGTCTGAAACTACGACAACATGACCACTACTGAATCCGACGAAGCCGTCCTCGTTTACGGTGCTACCGGTGTCCAAGGGGAAGGAATACTCGAACAACTCCTCGACGACGGTCATACCGTGCGGGCCCAGACCACCAGTCCGGAACGAACCGATACGCTTGAGCAACGAGGTGCGAAACCCGTCGTTGCTACTCTCGACGATCACGACGCGCTCCGTGCCGCCAACGAGTCGGTCTCGAAAGTCGTTCTGACGACGCCGAGTGGATACCCAAGCGAGACGGTACGACGACTCGGGAAAAACGCCATCGACGCCGCCGAGCGGGCCGCTGTCGACCTCTTCGTACTGAACACGAGTGCCCCGATACCTGACGACGAACCCGACGTAACGTACTACGAGGATCGGCGTTTCTTGGAACGGTATCTGGAGCGGAGCAGCCTCCCGTTCGTCTCGCTCCGTCCCACGATATATCTGGAGAACTTGGTGGAACCCCTTGCGGCAGAGCAAATCGTGAACGACGGGGTCGTGGCGTTTCCTGCTCCATCGGAGATGCTTGCCGCTTGGATCTGTGTGGAGGACCTCGGTGCCTTCGTCGCCGAGACGCTGACTCATCCCGAGTGGTCCGGACGACGCATCCCGATCGGCGGCCCGGAAATCCTCACCGGAACGGATATCGCCGAGCAGTTTTCGGTGGCGATGGGCCGGTCCATCGAGTATCGGCAAATCCCGCTCGACGAGTTCGAAGCGCAACTCTCGGAGACGATGGGACCGGACGTGGGGAAGATGATTCCCGAGATGTATCGGCGGGTCGAGCGCCATCCCGGCAGTGGATTATACGAACGCGACGCCGCCGAATTACGGCAGTTGTTCCCGGATATCGATCTCACGTCGCTGAAGACGTGGATCGAACGACGAGACTGGCAGCGATTCGCCGACTCGGCCTGACAGTACCCCTATTCTACGAGTTTCGACGGACTGCCGGAACGCATAACCTGCCCGAGTACCTGGATATACTCCCATGAAACACGCCGACCTCCCCGAAAATCTACCCCGCTACAAGCGAAAATCGATCGAGCGGGTCCGAACGGTGAGCGACCTCCTCGACGAGGCGTTCCGCGTTCCCGGCACGAACTTCCGGGTCGGTATCGACCCGATTCTCGGCCTCCTCCCGGTCGGCGGCGACGCCGCGTCGGCGATCATCTCGCTTTACATCGCCCTCGAAGGGTATCGGCTGGACGTCCCCCGTCACGTCCTCGCCCGCATGCTCGCCAACGTCGCCATCGACGCGTTCGGCGGCGCGGTTCCCGTCCTCGGGTCGGTGTTCGACGCGACGTGGAAGGCGAACCGCAAGAATCGGGAACTGCTCGAAAAACACGTCTCGAACCACTGATCCCCTTTTCGGATTCTGTCTACTCCGCGAGTTCGAGCGTCACCGCTTCGGCTTCGAAATCCTCGACGAACGACCCCGAACCCCCGACGCTTATCTCGCCCTCGTCGGTTTCGATGACGAGTGCCGCTTCGACCGGGAACGCGTTGGATGCGGGTTCGAGCAGCCCCTGCCGAACGTCGATGAGGAGGCCTTCGATGGTTACCACATCGCTATCACCGCCGACCGGTCGCCCCCGAACCCGGGCGACGATGGCGTCGTTCTCGCGGAGGTGGAGCGTCGCTTGGAGCACCGCCGAGCGGAAGTCGTCGAACGTCTTCGGAAGCTCCACTGGTTCGGCCGCGTACACTTCGTTCGCCATCGGCCAGTAGTTGCCGAGGAATGACCCGACGAGGACGGGGACGAGTTGCTCCTGTGCGAAGGTGATCGCCTGCTTCTCGCTGTTCGACCGAACGATCATCTCGGTCGGCGCGACGAGGCCGAACTGCTTGTCCACCGTGAGCGTCGTCGGCATCGGTTCGCGCCAGACGCGGACGGTGCTTGCGAGTCCGGCGAACTCCGACCCATCGATGTCGTCACGATGGATCCCGCTGAGGACGAGCAGGACGAGGACGCCGCGTTCCACCGCATCCGCGAGTTCGTCGGCGACTTCGGGGAGATGTTCGTACGGTATCGAGAGGGTGACTTCCTCGTTCGCCTCGGCGAGGCGGTTCTGGATCCGCTTGATGACCGTGACGCGGGATTTGATGACCTCGAACTGGTCCGGTTCGCTCGTCGTCGCGGAGTAGCGTTCGTCCAGCGCGGGTCGCATCGTTTCCACCCGGTCGGAGAGCGTCCCGATGACTCGTTCGGGCGGGTTCGCCCGAATCATGGTCGGGACGACGTGGTCGTTCACCTCCACGAATCCCCTGTCGGCCAACTTCTCGCTGGTGCTGTAGACGTAGCGTTTCGAGACACCGGCGTCGTCGGCGATGGTGCTGGCTTTTGCCTCGCCTTGTTCGAGAATCGAGAGATAGGTATCGACCTCCTTTTCGGAGAGACCGAACTGGCGGAGGAGGTTTTCGAGCGTGATGTCGTCCATTTCCTGACTCATGATTTCTCGGGTACCTATTTACTTTCCTCGGTGGCCCGAACGACGACGACGTCCGAAACCGACAGTTCGATTTTCGAATCACTTTCCGCCGCGGTGGGAACCCGTCCCCCGGACACGAGGTCCACGTCCTCGACGCGCTCGCCGATTCGAATCGTCTCGCTCCCGTCAGAGAAGTTCAACGCAACGACGACCCGCGAATCACCATCGTCGCGGGCGAACGCGACGACCGACGAGAAATCGCTCTCCCATTCGATTCCCTCGACCGTCCCGTCCTTGAGCACGGGATGTTCGTTGCGGGCTTCGACCAGCGACCGGTGGAACGCGGTCAACTCGTCGTCCCCGTCGTCCCAGCGCATCGTCCCGCGGTACTCGGTCATGCCGCGCTCCTGCCCGTAGTAGATCATCGGGGCGCCGGGGAGCGTGAACGTCGCGGCGGCCGCGGCTTTCAGCGCGTCGCGGTCACAATCGTCGAGATACCGCGATTCGTCGTGGTTTTCGACGTATCGGAGGTGAACCGCGCTCTCGGGGAAGCCAGCACGCTCCGCGTCGGCGAGCGCGTTGAACACGGCGGATGCGGGTTTTTCACCGTTTCCGATTTCGCGCAGAGTTCCGTACAGCGTCGTGTCGTAGTGCATCGTGAATTCACCCTCGTGGTAGGCCGGGTCACGCGGGATCGTCTCGTCCAACAGCAGAAAATCGTCGGGCACGCGCGCGGCGACTTCCTTCCAAAACTCGTGTGGGACGCCCCACGCCACGTCGCAGCGGAACCCATCAACGAGTCCCGCCCACTCGTCCACCACGTCGAGCAGGAATCGACGGACGGCGAGCGAATCGAAGTTGTAGTTCGGGATTCGATCCCAGTTGAAGTAGCGTTGTGCCCTCGCCTCCCCGGTTTCCTCGTCTTCCTCCCAGACGTACCAATCGCGGTACTCGGGCACCCCGGCGGCGCTCATCTGGAACGCCGGGTGGTCCCGCGAGGAGTGATTGATGACGAGGTCGAAGACGACCCGAATTCCGGCGTCGTGGCAGGCCGACACGAAGGATTCGAACTCCGCGCGCGTGCCGAGGTCCTCGGCCGTCTCGAAGTAGTTCGTCGTGTGGTAGCCGTGGTCGGTCGGGCTTCCCAAAATCGGGGTGAGCCAGACGCAGTCCACGCCGAGCCATTCGAGATACGGAAGCCGACGTTCTAACTCCTCGAACGTGGTATCGACCGTCTCGCCCGCGAACGACCGGACGAAAATCTCGTACACCGTCGCGGATTCGGCCCACTCCGGCGGGTCGTTGGGACTGTGAATTTCCACTCCCTCGCTCCGTGGCACCTCGCTTCGCTCGGACCCACTTCGCTCGGACAGTCCGAGTTCAC
>NZ_JBAWAC010000554.1:0-2191 GCF_049589095.1 Haladaptatus sp.
AAGCGCGCGACCGAATCCCCCAACTCGAAACCGAACTCGGCGATTTGGCCGACGAACTGACGAAGACCGAACGGAACGCCGGGCAGATAGAGGACGTGGTGTCGGACCTCAAGGATGAAAAGTCCGAACTCCAGTCGGATTTGGACTCGGTCGAGCATGAGATCCAGTCCAAGCAACAGGAGTACGCGGAACTCGACGCACGGGCGAACGAGAGCGGTGATTCCTCGTTCGGCCGCGCCGTCTCCACGATTCTGAACGGCGGACTGGACGGTGTTCACGGGGCGGTGGCCCAACTCGGCAGCGTGGACCAGCAGTACGCGACGGCGTGTGAGACGGCCGCCGGTGGCCGACTGGCGCAGGTCGTCGTCGACGACGACAGCGTCGGGCAGCGCTGTATCGAGTACCTGAAACAGCGAAACGCCGGACGGGCGACGTTCCTGCCGATTTCGAAGATGAACAAGCGCCGTCTTCCATCCGTGCCGAACACGCCAGGGGTGGTCGATTTCGCGTACAACCTCATCGACTTCGATTCGCAGTACGCGTCGGTGTTCTCCTACGTCGTCGGGGGCACGCTCGTCGTGGAGGACATGGAGACGGCCCGCGACCTGATGGGCGACTTCCGCCTCGTCACGCTCTCGGGCGAACTCGTGGAGAAGAGCGGGGCGATGACAGGCGGTTCGACCAGCGGGTCGCGGTACTCCTTTTCGGCCTCCGGAAAGGGGAAGATCGAGCGCGTGGCGCGGAAAATCAACGAGTTGGAGGACGAACGCCAGTCCATCCGGAGTTCGATCAACGACGTCGAAGAGCGGTTGGACGACGCCCGCGACCGACAGACGGACGCAACCGACCAGGTCCGAACCATCGAAAACGACATCGAGCAGAAGGAATCCGAACTCGAATCCATCGAGGAGCGCATCGGTTCGCTCCAGTCGGAGATCGATGACCTACAGGAGGAACGCGAGGACGTAACCGCGCGTATGGAGGAACTCGACGCCGAGGTGACCGCTCACGACGAGACCATCGCGGACATCGAGGACGACATCTCGGAGTTGGAGAGCGAACTCGCGGATTCGCAGATTCCGGAGTTGACCAGCCAGGCCGACGAGGTACAGGCCGAAATCGATTCGCTTTCCGACCGGATGGATTCGCTCGACGGCAAACTCAACGAACTGCAACTCGAAAAACAGTACGCCGAGGACGCCATCGACAACCTCCACGACGACGTGGAATCCGCGCAGAATCGCAAGGCCGAGCAGGAAGAGCGCATCGCGGAATTCGAAGCGGACATCGAGGAGAAAGAAGAAATCCTCGAAGCGAAGCGCGAAGCGGTCTCCGAACTCGAAGAGGAACTCTCCGAACTCAAGGAGGAGCGCGCCGAGCAGAAGGAGGAACTGCAGGAGGCGAAGTCCGAGCGCGACTCACAGCAGTCGAAGGTCGAAGCCGTCGAGAACCGCCTCGAAAGCCTCCAACGAAGCGCAAATCGGCTCGAAGAGGAGGTCGCCGATCTCCGCGAGGAGGTCGGCGAGTACGACCCCGAGGACGTGCCGGATCACGACGAGGTGCAGGAGAACATCGACCGACTCACGCGGGCGATGGAGGCGCTCGAACCCGTCAACATGCTCGCCATCGACGAGTACGACGAAGTCGACGACGAGTTGGACGACCTCAAGGAGCGCAAGGCGACGTTGGTCGAGGAGCGGGACGGCATCCGGGAACGCATCGACTCCTACGAAGCCCAGAAGAAGGAGACGTTCATGGAGGCGTTCGACGCCATCGACGAACATTTCCAAGACATCTTCACGCGTCTGTCGGCCGGGTCGGGCGAACTGTTCCTCGAAGACGAGGACGACCCGTTCGACGGCGGCCTGACGATGAAGGCGCAACCGGCCGACAAACCCGTCCAGCGTCTCGACGCGATGAGCGGTGGAGAGAAGTCGTTGACCGCGCTGGCGTTCATCTTCGCCATCCAGCGCTACAACCCCGCGCCGTTCTACGCGCTGGACGAGGTGGACGCCTTCCTCGACGCCGTGAACGCCGAACGCGTGGGCGAGATGGTGGACGAACTCGCGGGCGACGCCCAGTTCGTCGTGGTCTCGCATCGCTCCGCGATGCTCGACCGTTCGGAGCGCGCAATCGGGGTGACGATGCAGGGCGACAACGTGAGCAGCGTGACGGGTATTCGGTTGGATGG
>NZ_JBAWAC010000555.1:0-2468 GCF_049589095.1 Haladaptatus sp.
CGAACGAGGCGTCGCAGGCGGAAAAGCGACGTTCCCGTTCGAGGATTCGGACGGGAATCCCGTCTTCCACGTCGATTCGGGACAGACCTACGATATCGCCGGGGAGTTCACCGTCGTCGAAGCCGGGTCCGAGGAACCTCGACTCGTCATCACGAAGGAGTTCGACCTCGGCAGTCGCCACTGGACCATCGAACGACCGGGCGGCGAGACTCTCGCCGAACTCGATTCCCGGCGGGGCGTTGCCGGCGCGTTGAACGGCGTCACGAAACTCGTCTCTCCGTTCCCCCGTACGTTCTCCATCATGGCCTCGAACGGCGAACACATCGGCACCCTCGGGAAGCGAATTCATCCCCGGACCATCTACGACGTGAGCATCGACCGACCGGGCGCGATTCCGCGGATGACGCTCGTCGTCGGGGCGGTGGCTGTCGCGGTGCTCGAAGGCGTGTAAAGATTTGACTCGGCGGAATTTCGAAGGGCGGCTCGGAAGAAATCCTCGTCACAAGGGGCTCGGAGGGGGTAACTTTCGTCACCGCCGCCCGGGCGAGAGTATCCACTCGAACGGTTTGACTCTTGCGAGCGACGACTCCAAACGATGTTCAGCAAGCTGACTCAACGACTCTCGTTCTGCCATCCGGAGAGGTCCGCCAGTTCCTCGGCCACTGAACCGATTCCCCCACGGTCCAGGATACCACGCTCGGTCACGTAGCCGGAAACGAGTTCGGCGGGCGTCACGTCGAAGGTCGGATTCACCACCGACAGGTCCGCGTCGCCATCGTACACCGCATTCGGTGAGCCGTCTTCCAGCACGGGGTCGTCCGTCGTCCGAACCTTGTCGGTCGCGGTGACGACGAGAACGGGAACGTCCTCCCGGTTCGCCGCGAGCGCCGCGCCCCGCGTTCCGATCTTGTTCACCACGTCGCCGCTCGGGAGCACCGAATCCGCGCCGACGACGACGCAGTCGATTTCTTCGGTCGCCAGCACGTGCGCCGTCGCGGCGTCGGTGTGCAGGGTCACGTCGGTTCCCTCGGCCAGCGCTTCCGCCACGCCCACACCCTCGTTCGCGGGACGCGATTCGGCGACGAACACGCGCGCCGTGTTCCGAAGCGCATCGAGCACGGTCCCCGAGCGCGAGAGCGTGAGCACCGCGGCGTCGGCGATTTCCTCACGGGCGTTTTCCGTCGCGTTCTCGTCCACGCGGTAGGCTCGTTCGATGCCCTCGATAGCGGCGCGTTCGACCGTCTCGGGGACCCCTCCCGAACCCCTCGCGTCGGCCATGGCGCGATTCACGCGGTTTCCCAACGCGGCCATGCTCGGACGGGCGTCGAGCAAGTCGCGGGCGAGGGCGGCGAGTTCGTTCCAATCACTGTTCCCGCCATCACCATCGCCACTGCGGCCGCCACTACCACCGCCACTACCACCGCCGCCACCGCGAACCGCACACGTTCCCGCTCGGTCCCGAAGGACTTCGAGCGCTCGGACGGAGATGTACGCCGACCCGTGTTCGGCGTCCTCGCCGACCGATTCGACGGTCGGCGCGATGTGGTCGTAGGAGGTCCACAGATCAGGTACCGTCTTTCGACGGAGGATTTCCGTCGGCGGGACCCACTCCGCCTCGGTCGTCTCCCAGTCGATCCGTACGTCCCGGTTCGCACAGTCGAACAGGTATGGATGCACGACCCAGCGCTTGTCCAGCGATTTGTCGTCCACCTCGAACGGGTCGCCCGCCCGGACGAACGTGCAGTCGTCCAGCAGTCCGGTCTCCTCCTCGATTTCCTCGCGTGCGAGGGCGTCGGGGTCCCCCTCCGCGTGTCCGGCCACCCCTCCCCACCGCCCGGAGTACGACCCCACTTCCTCGCTTCGCCGGAGGAGCAATACCTCCCCACGGTTGCGCAGCATGCAGGTCACGACGTGGGTTTCGTCCATGAGCGAAGCGACGAGAGCGCGGGAGTTCAACCTGTGGGCGAACGCGACGACGAGTAGAGTAATTGTCTTGGCGGAACCGACGAGGTCGGTTCTCCGAAACGATGCCGACCGCGTCGTACTTATCATCGAAGCAACACCCCGAAAATTTACTTCGAACTGTCGTTGACTGTGAACATGGACGAACAGCAAACCGTCGCCGCGTTCGTGGAGGAACACGAACTGACGTGCGACCCGGCGTATCGAATCCTCGACCTGACGGCCGAAGTTGGCGAAATCGCGGCCGACGCGACGAAATCATCGAAATGGGGTGCTGACTCGGAAGCGCTCGACGTGAAGTCGGACGAAATCGGCGATGCGCTGTTCTCGCTGCTCGCGGTGGCGAACGCCCTCGACGTGGACGCGGGCGACGCCTTGGACGAAGCGCTCGAAAAGTATCGGGAGCGGATTCACGAGAGCGGAAGCGCGATGTCGAAAGCGGAAACTGATTTCGACAAGTGAGCACTTCGAGAAGCGAGTAAAACGGAGAGTACTTCGAGAAGCGA
>NZ_JBAWAC010000556.1:0-8088 GCF_049589095.1 Haladaptatus sp.
CGCTGGAGCAGCGAGGCCACGCTCTTCGGCGAACCGACCTGCACCACCAAATCGATGTGCGGCATGTCGATGCCGAGTTCGAGGCTGGTCGAGGTCGTTACCACGTCCAACTCGCCCTCCTTCAACTGCCCCTCGATTCGTTGGCGGGACTCCTTCGAGAGGCTTCCGTGGTGACACCCGGAATTTTCCTCGTCGTACTCGGGGAACTTCTCGCGGAGATTTTGCAGGACGCGCTCGGCCCCGGAGCGAGTGTTCGTGAAGACGAGCGTGTTCGTGTGCGACCGGATCAGTTCGTGCAGTTGGTCGTAAAACCGCTCCTGCACGACGGCTCGCGGCGTGTGCACGAGGTCGTCGGTCGGACACTGCAGTTGGAGGTCGAACTCCCGGACGAACCGCGTATCGACGATTTCGCACTTCCGACTCTCACCGCCGGGTTCAGCCCTCCCGACGAGGAACTCCGCGATGTCCGACAGCGGTTCGACCGTCGCGGAACACCCGATTCTCGTCGGCGAGTGGGCGATGTTCTCCAGGCGTTCGAGGCTGACGGAGAGATGCGTGCCGCGTTTTCCGTCCGCGAGGCTGTGGATTTCGTCCACGATGACGTACTCGACGGTTCTGAGCTTGTCGCGGAACTTCGGCGAGTTGAGCAGGATGGCGAGCGTTTCCGGGGTGGTGTTGAGGATGTGCGGCGTCTCGTCGAGCATCTTCTGTCGCGCTGCCGAATCGGTGTCCCCGTGTCGGATGGCGTGGCGGACCTCGCTCACGTCGTCCATCTTGTCCTCGATTCCCGACAGTGGCAGTTCGAGGTTGCGGTGAATGTCGTTCGCCAGCGATTTCAGCGGTGAGACGTACAGACAGTAGACCGAATTGTCCAGTCCGGAATCCTGCTCGCGGCGAAACAGTTCGTTCACGATGGCGGTGAACGACGCGAGTGTCTTCCCGCTCCCTGTCGGCGACGCGATGAGGGCGTTCTCGTGGGAGTGAATCAGCGGAATCGCCTCGCGCTGTGGCGGCGTGAAGAACCCACCGTTCCCGGGGACGAACTCGCCGAACTGTTCGACCCACCACTCCCGCACTGCCGGTTCGAGGAGGTCGAGGGTTCCCTCGTCGGCGATTTCGACCGTCTCGGGGTCGAAATCCAACTCCTCGCGGGCCAGAAGCCCTCTCGCATCCATTTGTTCCACGTTGGTAGCGGGCGGCAAAGAGGGTTATGCCAGCGGGGTGAAAGTGAAATCGTTACTCGAACTCCACGACGCCCTCACGATACCGCTTTACTGTCTTATCCGTGTCCGGAATCGAGAGCGACGACGCGTTGGTCGTCCCGTTCGTTCCGACGCTCGTGTTGTTCGTCCCGCCGGACCCGCCGGAACTCTCGTCGCTCGTCCGTTCCACGATGGTCCCGCCAGCACCAACCGCGAACGGACCCTCGACCGTCTCGACCGCACCGTGGAGCGTCTTCGTCGTCGGAGACGGGACGGGGTTCGGGAACCGAATGGGAGTCATCCGTCCTCCTACTTCCCGTCGTCAGTCACCCTTCGGCGAGCCGTTCGATTTCACCGAGTGCGCGCTGACAGATGGGCGCGTACGCCGCCGCCAGAACCGGGACCTCGAAAACGACGCGGCACCCGCCATCGAGCGCTTCGACACGATGGCCGGTCGCGGAGACGTTCGCCACGTCCCACGTCCAGCGAAAGTCCTCACAGGACGTGATTTCGAACGGAAGCGGCATGCCGAACGCGGTTTCGATTCTTCCCCTCGACCCCGCTCGAATCACCCGGTCGGCACAATCGACGCCGGTGACGGACGGTCCCCACGCTGGCCAGTAGGTCGTGTCGGTCAGAATCTCCCACGCCGCATCCGGGGATGCGTCGATGTCCCGCGAGACGGCGAGATGACGACCGTCGGGGCCGCGTTCGAAACGAACCTCGCTGTGCGTGTCGGTGAACATGATCGAATCTCGGAAACTCCCACACCACCGCACCGTGCCCCACACCTACAGTGGTGGGGTACAGTGGCGGGGTGTCCCGAATCGTCGTACAGTTCGTCATCGAGGCGCATAAAAAATACGTTCGGAATCGTTCGGGAGTCAGTCGCGAGCCGATCGGAAATCGGTCGGTCGGAACAGTTCGAGGGGAGAGTTACGGCTGTTCCATGTGAATATGTGACTATTAGCCATTCTCACTGCTACCGTTTTTCACTGCTGAAGCTTTTTGACCCTCCCGACGAGAAGGTACGTATGCGAATCACGTTTCTCGGCACGGGAAGCGCGATGCCGACCGGGAGTCGGTTTCAATCGGGCATCGTCGTCGAAGAGGACGAGCGTCGCGTCCTCGTGGACTGTGGCAGTGGTGTCCTCCACCGCCTCCAGCAGTCCGGCGTCGGCTACGAAAACGTCTCGACCGTCCTCCTGACTCACCACCACGTCGACCACGTTTCGGACCTCATGCCTCTCCTGAAGGCCCGATGGCTTGCCGGGGAGGAACACCTCGAAGTCGTCGGCCCCACCGGAACGAAACGCCTCCTCGACGGGTTGCTCTCCGTCCACGACTATCTCGACGGGAAAATCGACCTGCAGGTGCGTGAAATCACCCCTGACGAGGAGTTCGACGTCGCGGGGTTCAGCGTCGAAGGGTTCGAAACGCGCCACTCGATGGACTGTCTGGCGTACAAGTTCGAGGACGAGTTCACGTTCAGCGGCGACAGCGAGGCGTTTTCCGGGTTGGCGAACTTCGCCGACGGCAGTGCCGTCCTCGTCCACGACTGTTCGTTCCCCGACGAAGTGGACGTATCGAACCACCCAACGCCGTCGCAACTCGGCGAGGCGCTCTCCGGGACGGACATCGGACGCGTGTATCTCACCCACCTCTACCCACACACGGACGGCAAGCACGAAGCGATGTTGAAGTCGGTCGCGGCGGAGTACGACGGCGACGTCGGGTTCGCGGAAGACCTGCTGTCCGTCGAAATCTAACCTTCGACCGCCGACTGCTCCGCGGTATCGTGTGATTCGACCGAAACCGATTTTTCCGGCAGCGAAAAGTTGGCGACCCCGAGCGGCATCTCCCGTCCCCGAACCGTGAACACGCGGCGCAACCGAAGTTCGCCGTCCATCCACACGTCGTCGCTATCGACGCAATGTTCGAGGCGAAGCGTTCCGCTCCCCTCGCCGTCGATTTTCGTGGCTTCGACGTTCTTCGGCAGCGTATCGAAATGCTCGGTCCAGACGAACGAACAGACCGTCTCGCCCTCCTGTTCGTTGCCCCATCGAACGGACCCGCCGACGATGTGTGCGTCGAGCGTGCTGGCGTTGTCGAGTTCGAGTTCGACGGAAACGGACCCGTTCGACCGCTCGGCGGTTATCCCGCCGACGGAGACGTCGTTGACGAGCGGACCGAACATCTGGTCTTCGTACCGGTCGGAGAGTTTCAGCCCGACGACGGGAATCAGCCTGACGAAGTAGTAAACCGCGACGATAGCCAGTTTCCCCGCCAGATACAGAAACATCTGCGCGAAAATTCACGCGGACGATGGTTAAGCGTTCTTGCCGGAATCCAAAAATCAGCGTCGATCAGTTCAGCCGATAGCGGAGAAGTGCCGCGATTCCGCCGAGGTTCGAAAGTTGTTCGCCCGGCGCGAACTCGTGGGAGAAGACGGTTACCTCGCCGCCCTTCCGCTCCACGTCCGTGATGATCTCGTTCACGTCGATCTCCCACTCGCCACCCGCTTCGTCCTCGCCGAGCGCGCCGCGTTCCTTCCGAAGTCGCTCGTCGAGGATGAGCAGTTGCTCGACCGCCCCGAAATCGGCCGCCTGTTTGACCTCCTCGATTCCGTAGGCGGCTTTCGCACCCTCGCCGATCCCCTTCATCAGTTGATCGATGAGTTCCGCCTCCTCGGCGATTCGGGTTTCCGCCTGCACCTCGTCCACGGCACCGCGTTTCAGCACCTCGTGGACGCCCCGGTCGCCCGCCGAACTCACGTCCACCATCGATATCATCTCGGTCAGATCAGGGTAGTTCTCCTCGATGTGGTCGTAGGCGTCCTGTTTGGTAAAGCCCGGTCCGGCGAGGATGATGGCGTCCACGTCGAGATGCGACAGCGCCGACGCCAACTGCTCGAACAGTTCGGTCCGGCCACCCGCGTACTCGCCCTTTCCGGTCGTCCCCGAGAAGGAAGTGTATTCGTCGGCACCGTACTGGGCGACGGTGTGGATGTACGCTTCGCCCTCCTCGACGGTCGCGATGGCGATGTCCGGGTTGTCGGTCGCTTCGACGGCGTCGTCGAGTCGGTCCAACTGGTCGCGTTTCCACTCCTTGACGATGGTGAGTTTCTCCCGTTCCTCGACGTTGAGCGTGTGGTGGAGGCCCAACTGGTCCTCCCGCGAGCAGTCGGTGATGACCCCGCCGACGCGAACGCGGTTGGCGAAGCGGTGAAACTCCACGTCCTCCACCTGCAGCGTAATGTGCATGTGTTCGCGCTCGCCGCCCGTATCCCGCATCTGGTCGTCGGCGCGCTGGATACGGCGGGTCGTATCACCCGCCACTTCGTCGCCCGGTTCGAGGAGATACGTCAGATGCCAGAGGTCGTCCAGACTCTCGGGAACGAGCGTGATTCGCTCGCGGTTCCCGTCGAGGGACGTTCGGTCGTGTATCTGCATGGGTAGGAGTGTGTTTTCCGGCGGTAAGTGCCCTGCTATTCGGGCGTTCGTTCGTCGGCGGAATTATCAGATAGGATTAAAACCCTGCCATCTGATATCCGACCACGATGCTCGAAGAAGCGATAGGATACCCGACGAAGGGAGACAGCGGAATTGCACGGATCATCATTGGCGGAACGTTGGCGTTCTTCTCCTTCCTCCTCATTCCCGGCATCTTCGTCGGGGGATACATGATGCAAGTGTTGGCGGCGACGTCGAGAGGCGAGGAACTACCGCCCGATTTCACGGATTGGGGGGTGATGTTCGTGGACGGACTCAAAGGATTCGTCGTCGGGTTCGTGTACGCGCTCGTTCCCATCATCATCATGATCGTGATGTTCACCCTCATCGGTCTCGGTAACTCGGGCGATTCTACCGGGGTGCTTAGCGGCATCGGTGTGCTCGGCCTCCTCGTCACCCTCGTTCTCGCGTTCGCGATTCAGTATCTCCTCCCCGCTGCGATAACGAACCTCGCCCGAACGGGGAGCATCGGCGCGGCGTTCGATTTCGAAACCCTCGGCCCGGTACTGAAGAGCACGGAGTACATCACCGCCGTCGTGCTGACGCTGCTCGTGGCGATCGCTGGCGGGATGTTTTTCGCGGTCTTCGTCGCGTTCACGCTCGGATTCGGAGTCATACTGGCTCCGTTCTTCTACTTCTGGCTCTATCTCGCTGGATGCTACATGTTCGGAACGGCGTTCGGTAAAGAGGTCACTCCCCGACAGGAATCGACCGAACGGACCGCGACGTCGATGGATTGATCGGCTAAAAACAGCCCGGTCGGTTAAAAAGTATTAGACCGCCGGTCGTCCCTCTTCGACTTCCGGTCCCTCGCGCAGTCGGTGTTCGTCGGCTTCCGCGTAGGCGGTGCCGTAGATGAACGCCACCATCACGTGGGCGTAGAAGGCGACGAACGCGCCGACCACCCATCCGATGATCGGAACCGCGGCGATGGCGCTCACGACGACAACGGCGACGACCACGACGGCCAGCGCGATGAGCCATCCCGTGGCGTAGTCGCGGTCACGGAGGATGGGCAGGTACGATTCGTACTCGAACGCCGACCCCATCGTGTTCTTCTCGGCGAACCGAACGAGCGCGGCGGGCAGCGTGTACCACACGGCGATTCCGGCCAGGAACGTCAACACGCTTCCGACGACCGCCACGAATCCGCCAACGACGCCGTAGTCGTTCGCGAGCGCCGCACCACCGCCGATGAACACGAAGGCGATCACGGTCGGCACGAGGAGATAGATGAACGCGATGACCAGCGCCTTCAGTCCATCCACGAACAGTTTCGTCCACTCGTCGAACATCGGTGCCTCCGTGTCGCCCTCCGAAACCTCACGGAGGACGCGGATCATGTACCCCTCCAGCACGATGGCCGGGATGATCAGGAAGCTAAAGATGACGAGTAGCCCTCCGACGAGCACTTTCGTTACCGCGTCGTCACTGTCTTTCATATACTGAACGCTTTCGTTGAACATTGTTTTTCCCCCTCGGGCCGAGCCCCCCGGCTCACCCGATACAGGCCCCTAGACGCCGTCTGAGAGCTTAATCGTTTGCTCCGAAAAGAGGACATGTCCGAACCGTTTGAACGATCACCGATCCGATTTCGCGGGAGCAGAACTACGGACGATGAAACCGTGGTATCGTGACATGCTCCCCGAGTCCCGAACCGTGCAGCGGACGATTCCGTGGATCGTTCCGAGTACGCTCGTCGCCGTCCTCGCCGTTATCGTCGGTCGGCGTCGGTTCGACCGCGAAATCCAACGCCATCTCGACGAGTTACGCTCGGATGCGAACGCCCCCGAGCGGCAGGTGTTCACCGAAGCGGACACCGAGGGACTTCCGGACCCCGTCAGGCGGTACTTCGAATCGGTGCTCGCGGAGGGACAAGCGTACGTCAGGACGGTTCGTCTCGACCAACGCGGCCAGTTTCGCCTCGGCGGGAGGGATGGACAGTGGCGGCCGCTCGACGCGACACAGCACTTCTCGGTCCGTCCGCCCGCGTTCGTCTGGGACGCAGAGATCGGGATGCTTCCGCTACTTTCGGTCCACGTTCTGGATCTGTACAAACGCCATCAGGGGGTCTTGCGCGCTCGACTCCTCTCCGCGATTCCCGTTGCCAGTGCCGGACCGAGTCCCGAGATGAACGCAGGCGAGTTGGTCCGATATCTCGCCGAGGCCGTCTGGTTCCCGACCGCGCTGTTGCCCGCGAGCGGGGTCGAATGGGAGGCAATCGACGAACGCTCCGCGAGGGCGACGCTCGAACACGACGGTGTGTCGGCGTCGCTGGTCTTTCATTTCAACGAGCAGGACGAAGTAGAACGCGTCACGACCGAACGCTACCGGCAGGAGGACGATTCGTTCGTCCCGTGGACCGGACGGTTTTCCGACTACGAGGTCCGGAACGGGCTCCGCGTTCCGACCGACGCAGCCGTCGAGTGGAATCTGCCCGAGGGAGACCTGAGATACTGGCGAGCCAACATCGAGCGGATCGAACACCACACGGAACCGATGGGGTGAGTTCGCGTCGCTGTTCGTTCATCGAGACCGTAAAACTACGCGACAGCCCACATCCCACACAAACCGATTCCATCGACATTCGGTCGAAAACGCTTTCGAACAAAAACTGAATCAGTCCCTCATCCGGCTGCCGCCCGCCGGGAGGAACTCCTGAATCAGGTCCGGACTCGCCACCTTGCGGACGAACGACGTGTCCTCGAACCGCTCGCGGAACTCGCGGTACAGTCGCTTCGCCGCGTCGTTTTGGGCGTACTGACCCGGTTCGACCTCGATAAGCGTCTCGGCCTGCTTCTCGATGGCCGACGGCGGGCCGCCGATGACCCGCGTGTTCGGTTCGACGCTGATGCCGACAGCCACGCCGACCGTCGTGTCGTCGAAGTACGTCCGGTCGCCGCGAATCGTGAACGCACCTTTTTCGAGGTATTCGCCGCTCTCGGGCGTCTTCGACACCTGATCGGGGTTGACCATGTAGGCGTCACCCGCGAAGCGGCCGTCCTTCCACACGGACGAATAGGAGACCGCGAACTGGGCGGCCTCCCGCTTGCTCTCTTCGGGCACGTCTACGTCCTTCGATGGTTCGCTCGGGTCGGACGTCTTCAGGATGGTGATGGGACCGCCGTGTGCCTGCGAGTGGAAGAACAGGTCGTTTTTGTCCATGTACTTCTTGACGAGTTCCTCGTTCTCGTCGGCGTTGCGCCCGCCGAGGACGAGGAAGCCGTCCGAAGTTCGGAACCAGCGGAACCGCTCGTACCACTGCTCTTGCTTTCGAACCGGAATCGACGCCCGCGAGAGCCAGTCGATGTTCTCCGGTTCCGTCCGCTCCTCTTCAGGTTCGGCTTCCCACTCCTCGGCGCGCTGTTTGACCT
>NZ_JBAWAC010000557.1:0-2102 GCF_049589095.1 Haladaptatus sp.
ATGGCCGACATCGTGAACGTACCCGTCGGCCTTGCCACCATGAATTGCCAGAACTGTGGACACTCCGATTCGTTCGTTTTGCTGTTCGACCTCGCCGCCCGCGTAACGGGCGCGGAAGACACGCCGCTCGACTGGTCGTTCTGTGTCCAGTGTCCCGAATGCGGGAGTACGGACGTCGAGGGTGATCCGACGCGACTGTTCACCCGGCTTTAGGACTCGATGACTCCCTCGTAAATTTCGTCGTAGATAGCCTCGTTTGCGCTCGTCGTCTCGTCGGTCCACGTGACGAACGTCGTGCCGGTTTCCGCCGCGATGGTCGCGAATCGAGCTTCGAGGTGGGCGACACGACGTTCGTGCCAGCAGTTGACGAGCCCCGCGTGATAGCGCAGCCAAAACCCCTCGAAGTCCCGCTTGGAGAGCAACTGCTTCACGTGTTCGATAGCGTCCGGAACGGTTCGCGTGTCGAATCGCGTTCGTACTCGCCCGCTGCTCGTCGGAGTCGTTACGTACAACGGCAGGTAGGTGTGCTTCCATTCGTGCATGGCGATAGCGCCCGCATCGAACGTTGCGACGGAATCGAAGTCATCGAGCGGCGCGCGCCGACCGCGGACGAGAATGCTCACGGCATCGGAATCGTGTGCTCGACGGACCATCGCCGGTGTCGAAATAGTCATTTATGACTATCTAGTCGAAATAGCTAAGAATCCATAACAATACCGATTGCCTTGGGGGGAGTAGATGACTGAGCAGATACTCGGCACGACGACGGTGACACAGCGGTGGCGAATCAGTCTCATCAAGGCGGTTCGTGAGGAGTTCGAGGAAGCAGGTGTGGAGGTAGAGGAGGGCGACCGACTCGTGTTCAAGAAACGCGACGGGCAGATTGTCGTCGAACCGGCGTAAAAATCGTCACCGAACTGTTCTAACACCCACCGGCAGCCCCGGGGGAGAAACCAAAACATTACTTCCTTCGCTTCGAGGGTTCGGGTATGCCCCTTCGGAAACCGCCGTTGCGCGACCGACACGACGAGCGGGACGCGACGTTTACCGAATTTGGCGGCTGGGACATGCCTGTCGAGTTCGATTCGATAACGAAAGAACATGAAAGCGTCCGGCAGTCCGTCGGCATCTTCGACGTCTCTCACATGGGTGAGATAGAGGTCAGTGGACCCGATGCCGAGCGCCTCATGCAACGCTTGACGACCAACGACGTGACCCTGTTGTCGCCGGGTGACTCCCAGTATGCGATGATAACCGACGAGGACGGTATCATCATGGACGACACCGTCGTCTATCGCCTCCCGGAGGACGACGATGCGGAGTTCCTGTTCATCCCCAACGCCGGTCACGACGAACAGATGCACGACCGCTGGAAACAGTTCCGCACCGAGTGGGACTTGGACGCGGAAATCCGCAACGCGACCGACGATTACGCGATGTACGCGGTCCAAGGACCGGATGCCGCCGATGCGGTCATCGGTGCCGTCGACGACGACACCGCCGAATCCGTGTCCGACCTCTCGAAGTTCGAGGCGACCTACGCCACCGTCGAGGGCGTTCGGTCTTGGATCGCCCGCACCGGATATACGGGCGAGGACGGATTCGAACTGATCCTTCCGTCGGACGAGGCCGAGACGGTCTGGGACACGTTCGACTGTCAACCCTGCGGGCTCGGTGCGCGCGACACGCTCCGAACCGAGATGGGATTCCTCCTCTCCGGGCAGGACTTCGATTACGAGAACGACCCCCGAAACCCGTACGAAGCCAAAGTAAGTTTCACGGTGAAACTCGATACCGAGTTCGTGGGACGTGACGCGCTCGAACGAGTGAAGGAGGAAGGGGTCGAGGAGACGTTTGTCGGCTTCCGACTCGTGGATAGAGGCGTCCCCCGGCACGGTTACGACATCACCAGCACCGAGGACACCATCATCGGGACAGTCACGAGCGGGACGATGAGCCCGACGCTCGGGGAACCGATCGGATTGGGTTACGTTCCGACCGACTACGCCGACCCCGGAACCGTCATCCGGGTGATGGTGCGTGGACAGTCGAAGAAAGCAAAGATTGAGAGCACACCGTTTCTGAAAGACAAATAATGAGCT
>NZ_JBAWAC010000558.1:0-2782 GCF_049589095.1 Haladaptatus sp.
CGTCGATGAAATGCCGATGTCCGGACCGTCGAAGATCGACCGGGAAGCCGTGAAGGCGGAATTCGGCGAGGAGTAGACGGGTTTTCGTTTCGCCGAAATTGGCGAACGGTTCGAATTCAAGGACACCAATACTGGTTAGGCCGTTGATGATAATGTGACGTTCATGAAGGCGATGCGCCCGGAAACCCCGTCGATATTCATACCCGGTATGATCGTCTTCGGAATGGTGACGTGGCTACTCGTCGGTCTCCTGTTTTCGGATACCCCGGCCGATCGGGTGGTTTCGGGTGCCCAGACGGGGTTCCTTCTCTCCCTCGTCTTCATCCTCGAACGATGGATAAGACAACGGATATCGACGTAGTTGATCCGCGTGAGAGTTGTCGGCTTTTCTGGAGCGCCGCCGACGTTTCCGTTCCTGCAGAATTTCGGTGGGGAAGGGGCTTCAAGAGTGAACGATTCGGTGTAAACCTCCATCTTTCAACAGTTATATGATTGTGTAAAACAAATGTTCGGTATGGTGGAATTCAACCTCCAAAACCCGTGGGTTTTCGTTCCGGTCATGGTCGTGATTTGGGCTGTCATCTGGGCAGCTATCGGGATGCTCCTCTTCGACAAACAGGGATCTCACCAGTTGTTCATTGGTGGTATGGGTGGCCTGGCGTTTGGGCTCATGACCGTCTATCTCCGCCGAAACGAATGGAAAACGCCGAAGAACGATTCCTAGTTTCGTTTGGACTTCGATACGACTCCCCGACAGTCCTCGATTGCCTCGCTCGGAAATCGACTGTCAGTAATCATCTCCCTTCAACAGATAAGAAAACTATTTTAACTCGTCTTACGTATGGTTCGCGGTAACAGAGTCAACGATAATGATAGACCTCACGATGGACATGGAGCAGTACGACTGCCCGTTCATCGACACCTCGGACGACTACGGGGTGACGTACTCCGCCGTCCACTGGGATTTCGACCGCTCGGCGGAGGAGTTGGAGACGCGACTGGTCGTGGAGGGGGAAGACAGGAACGAACTCGACCACGGGTTGCAGGCCCTCCGCGAACACGACAACATGCACGGCTGTTCGCTGCTGTCGAAGCGGGACAACGTCGCGCACATCCGTACCGTCATCGGACAGACGGAGGCGATGGAAGCGATCAGAAACCACGACGGCTACATCACCGGCCCGTTCTACATCGAGGACGGCCACGAGTTGTGGCACGTCGGCTTCGACCACGAGGACGTGGCCAACGGCGCGCTCTCGGAACTCGAATGGAAGAATGAGTTCGACGTGGTGTCACGCGAGACGACCGACCTCCCCGACCTCCAGAACCTCGTACAGAACGCCGGGGCCGCGATGACGCTCATCGACGGCTGTCGTGACCTCTCGGACGTCGAGCGCGAGACGCTGGAACACGCGGTTCGGGACGGCTACTTCCAGAGTCCGCGTTCCGCGACGCTCGGCACGCTGGCCGACGAGTTCGGCGTCTCGAAACCGGCCGTTTCGAAGAACCTGCGACGCGGCCAGCGAAAGATGATCCAGCGCGTCGTGGACGCGCTGGAACTGCTCGACTGATCTTATTCCTCGAACGCGTCCCGTAACCGTGCGCCAGCGTAAGCCAGAAATTCGTCGGTCCTGTCCACGGCGCCGACCATGCTCGCAAAGCCGTGGATCATCGCCTCGTAGTTGCGGTGCTCGACCGGCACGCCGTCCTCCGCGAGTCGGTCGGCGTAGGCGATTCCCTCGTCGCGGAGCGGATCGAAACCGGCAGTTACGACAGTCGCCGGTGCGAGACCGGAGAGGTCGCGGGCCAGCAGTGGATGGGCGTACTCGTTTCGCGCGTCCGAGGGGCGGGCGAAGTACTGTTCCTCGAACCACTCCATCGTGTCAGCTTCGAGCAGGTAGCCCGTGGCGTTCTCCTCGATAGAATCCGGTGCCGGTTGGACCGGCGAGCGGACGACCGGATAGATGAGCAGTTGGTGGGCGAGATCGGGGCCGCCGCGGTCCCGAGCGGCCAGCGCGACGGCGGCCGCGAAGTTCCCACCTGCACTGTCGCCAGCGACGGCGATTTTGTCGGAATCGACGCCGAGGACGGCGGCCTGTTCGCTCGCCCACGCGGCGGCGGCGTAGGCGTCCTCGAACCCGGCCGGGAAGGGGTGTTCCGGCGCGAGTCGGTACTCAACGGACAGGACGACGCAGTCGGCTTCGTTCACGAGTCGCCGACAGATGGGGTCCACGCCGTCCAAGTCGCCCAGCACGAACCCGCCGCCGTGGTAGTACACCACCAGTGGTCGGTTATCGCCATCACCGTCGGGTTGATACAGTCGAACCGGAATCGGCTCGTCCGGGCCTTCGATCTCGAACTCCTCGATCTTCCCGACCGATTCCGGTTGGGCGAGGGTCGGCCGCTCCTCCATCATCGAGCGGGCGGCCGAAACCGTGAGGCCGCGACCCTGTAACCGGGCGGCCGTGGATTGGGAGAGCAGCGAGAGGACGTTCTGCACCTGTGGGTCCGGTTCGTCTACCATGTGATCCGTCCGTCCTTTTGACGATCGATAAGTGATTCCTCCATTTTCGTGTACATTGCTGTCCTCACGGGTAATTATTTGAACGGGGAGCTATTGGAGGTTGGGTGTGTTCCGGAGTACTCCCGGCGACTGCGTCGGAACGACCGACGGACGATCGTTCGAACGTGTGTGTCGTCGTGGGAGTCGGTTCAATGGTCGCTTAGATCGTGCCAACGGACGGGAAACGGACACAAATGGGAACGTACCGATGAAATGTCG
>NZ_JBAWAC010000559.1:0-4228 GCF_049589095.1 Haladaptatus sp.
CTCTGGACGTTGACGAACGCGGTGCCGAAGTTCGCCGAGGATTCCTCGTCCGACCCACCGCTCGTAACCGGCGGCGGAATGGATGTGGGCATGACCGGGAGGCTGATTCCGGACGGGTTACTGAATCGGATGGGTGCCTACGGCGGCGTGCTTTCGACGTTCGTCTTCATCATGTTCGCCGAGTTCGGCGACAAGACCCAACTGTTGACGATCAACCTCTCGACGACGTTCCCGCACTCGCCGCTTTCGATATTCGTCGGCGTCATCGCGGCGCTCGGTCTCAGGACGGGACTCGACGCCTTCATCGGCGAGCGCTTCGAGCGCGTCCTCCCGACGAAGTGGCTCGAACTCGTCGCGTCGCTCGTCTTCCTCGCCTTCGGTGCGCTCGTCTTCGCCGAATGGCTCGGCTTCCCGTGAACTCCCTGCCCGATCATCTTTTTCCCCTAACCGCGATCTTTTACTCGCCCCAACCCAAACTGGGTGATAGATGTTTGCCGCACTCGTCTCGGCGTTCGCGGGGGTCGTTCTCGGACTCTCGCTCGCCGCACCTCCCGGACCGATGAACGCCGTCATCGCCGAGGAGAGCGTTCTCCGCGGGTGGCGGTCGGGCTTTTTCGCCGGACTCGGCGCGATGACCGCCGACGCGTGCTTTTTCGTCCTCGCACTCGCGGGCGTCGTCACGGTCGTTCGGGAAGCCCCGCTCGTCCGCGGACTCATGGTCGGTGTCGGCGGGCTATTGATGCTGTATTTCGCCTACGGTGCGGCGAAGGACGCCACCTCCACGTTCACTACGGACTCGGTGGACGAGGACGCGAGGGGGTTCCGGAAGGCATTCGCGCTCGCCATCACGAACCCGTTTCAGATCATCTGGTGGCTCACGGCCGGCGTCGGCCTGCTCGACCCCGGTCAGTTCGACGTGCTCTCGGGGCTCCCCGGACACCTCACGGTATCGACCGGCGGGCCGATAATCATCGTCGGCTTCTTTCTGGGAATCGCGTGCTGGATTACGGGCTTTCCGGCGGCGCTGTCCGCGGCAGAAAAACGGATCGACTCGCTCGCACCGGCCGTCGCGTACATCAGTGCGGGAATTCTCGCGCTAGCGGGGATTTCGTTCCTCTACGACGCCGTGACGACGCTCGCATAAAATAGTCGGATTCGAATTCGATCTTCCGTCCGTTCAGCGTCCGGTGCCGCGGGGCGAACCCGACGGTTCGGCGTCCATCTCGGGAACTTCGTCTTCGAGCCATTCGCGGAACCACTTCACGCGCTTGAGTCTGCGGTGAGCGATGTCCTGTGCCGTCTCGCTCTGCACGCGGGAAGACGCGTCCTTGCCGCGTTCGAGGACTCGGTCGACCATCTCGGCGGCGGCCATGTGCGTCCGCGCCTCGTATCCCATGCGCAACAACATCAGTGCGGTCCCGTTCGCGCCGACCTTGTCGAGCATGTCGGCTTCGATGAGGGACTGGGCCTCCTTCGAGAGGCGCGAGAGGTCACCCTGATAGGAGTGGTCTTCGACGGCTTTGCACACCTGGTCCACGAACGATTCGGGGAACTCGCCGTGCGATTCGAGGTACTCGCGGGCGACCCGCGCACCTTCCTCGGCGTGGACTTCCTGATCCGCGTCGAGTTTGGCGATGTCGTGAAACAGCGATGCGACGCGGGCGACGTCCACGTCGGCCCCTTCGCGTTCCGCGATCGTTTCCGCGAGGTTCACGACGTTGAGAATGTGGTTGAATCGGTAATCCGCGGAGTGCCACGGATACCACCGCATGCGTCCCCCACTTTCTTCGTTTTGGACGCTCGCATCGAGATACTCGTACACGAACGTCTTCATCTCCTCGAATTCGGGATCGGAGACGGGTGACCCCTTAATTTCGACACCCACAAAAATCCCTCCAGCGTTCAGCATTCGTACTCATTACTGATACAAACGCACGATTCGCTCTTTAGCGTTACGACGAGGTCATTAAGTCCCGGGTGTTCTTCTCCCCGTGTATGACCGAAGCGTTGTACCTCGAAGCGACCGAGGAGCGGGAATTCGAAGCCACAGTCGAGCGCGTCGTCGACGACCGCGTCGTGCTCGACCGAACGCTGTTCTACCCGGAAGGCGGTGGCCAACCCTTCGATACGGGGGTCTTCGAAGTCGACGGCGAGACGTGGAACGTCACCGACGTACAGAAGAAGGACACCGTCTACCACACCGTCGATGGAACCCCACCCGAAGCGGGGACGACCGTCACCGGACGAATCGACTGGGACCGACGCTACGCCCACATGCAGTATCACACCGCCCAGCACCTCCTCTCGGCGGTGTTGTTGGACGAGTACGACGCGAGCACGACCGGCAACCAGTTGTACACCGACCGCGCCCGAATCGACTGTGCCTACGAACGGTTCACCGACGAGGAGTTCGCCCACATCGAGTCGGTCATGAACGACCGCATCGAGGACGGACTGGAAGTCACGTGGTACGAACTGGACCGCGAGGAAGCCGAGTCCTCCCTCGACCCGGAGCGGACGCGGATCCATCTGCTTCCCGAAAGCATCCGCGAAATCCGTATCGTGGAGATCGAAGCGTTCGACAAAACCGCCTGTGCGGGGACACACGTCCGGCGAACCGACGAACTCGGCGAGTTCCGGATTACCGGCCGGGAGACCAAAGGAAGCGACGAAGAGCGATTGAAGTTCGTGCTGGATTAGTGGGACGTCAACAGCCGTTCGTCCACGAGCGGCAACGAGTCGAGTCGCGCCGCCGTGATCTCAGCGAGGGCATCGCTTCGGGCGGAATCCTTCTTCGCGTGCATATAGGCTTCCCTCGTGCCTTCCGGACCGGCCGTGGGAACGAATCGAACGGTCGTCCCGTTTCGGTCGATGTCGAACAGGAGGTACGCCTGTGGGAACGAACACAGCGACGGGGCGAGGAGTTCGCGTACGCCCATCGTTTCGGCCGTCGCCGGGACGTGCAAATGACCGGAGACGTGGAGCGGAACGTCGTGTCGGGAAAGGAGTTCGGCCAGGTCGCTCGCGTTTTGCATCGGGAACGACGACCGCCACGAATGGGCGTCCGTTTTATCGCCGAGACCCGGAAGGTTGTGATGGGAGACGACGATCGGGGCGTCCGTCTTCGGAAGCGTCTCGTCCAGCCACGCGAGTTGTTCGGCGGAAATACAGCCGTCGTGGCAATCCGACAACGTACCGGTGGGCGTCGATGCGCTGTTCAATCCGATGACGTCCACGCCGCCCACCTGCCGATGGAACGGGAGTTCGTCGGGTGTGAAGTTCGATTCGAACGAGGAGAGCGCCGGTGTCTCGTGGGCGTCGAACGACTTCGGAACGTCGTGATTGCCGGGGACGGCGACGAACGGAA
Source organism: Haladaptatus sp. (assembly GCF_049589095.1). Classification (NCBI taxonomy): domain Archaea; kingdom Methanobacteriati; phylum Methanobacteriota; class Halobacteria; order Halobacteriales; family Haladaptataceae; genus Haladaptatus; species Haladaptatus sp. The sequence goes on from NZ_JBAWAC010000559.1 coordinate 3,368, forward strand.
CGTCGAGGTCAGCGAGGAGCGATCGGACGGTTTCGAAATCCGCGACGGACCCGTCCTCCGTGAGGTCGCCCGCGAACACGACCGAATCCACGTCACGGCTGTTTACGTCCTCGATAACGGTCCGGAGGCGGTCGCGTGTTCGGTGGAAGACCTTCCACGTACCCTGCTTTTCGGTAGAGACGTGCATGTCGGAGACGAGCGCAATCCTCGTTTTCGTCTGACTTCGAGGATGCGAGAATCGAGCGAATAGCAGACCGGAGTCGGTAGTCGCCTCGGATGATTCGATGACTGCGTCAGTCGGGCCGGATTTCTCGGTGATTTCCAGCGCCATCCCCTCTTCGAGCATCACACGTGTAGACTGCCGCGAGAAGTATAAATCTAGCGTATAGAATATATATCTACCACCATATTCTATATAGATTCGGCCAAATGGTCTATTAGGGATCAGGTCACGTTCGACACACATGTCTGACTGACTTTCATTACGTCACACGTCGAAACGGAAAGTGAGGATGAGCACGAGAAGCCTCCAAGGAATCGGAACAACGAGGACGACGACGACAACGGAGTCGTCGTCTCCCTATCTCAACAAGATTCTACTGTTGATGGGGTTGTTTTTCTTCATCAACGGGATCTATGTAGCGTTTTTCTCGGATAACATATTCACGGCGTTCGGCTACTACTTCGTGGTGATCGCTGCCGTCTGTGCGATACTGTCACGGGCAATCTCGCCGGAAGAGCCACTCATCTCCAAGGAAACGCAACGCAAAGTTCGACAACTAGCTGGCCGTTCGACGTCGACCCAGACACGCCGTTCTGGACGCCAGCGTTCGGGACGACAAAGCGAGTTCGACGTTCGTC
>NZ_JBAWAC010000560.1:0-2739 GCF_049589095.1 Haladaptatus sp.
TCACGGAGACGCTCGACGTAATGGGAATGAACTGCCCGATGCCGGTCGTGAAGACCAAACAGGCGACCGATTCGCTTTCGGAAGGGCAGGTTCTCGAAGTCGTGGCGACCGACTCGGGGAGCATGAGCGACTTGAAAGGATGGGCCGACACCACCGACGGCGTCGAACTCCTCGACCAGGAAGAGGGTGAAAAGAACGGCGAAGCGGTGTTCCGCCACTACGTTCGGAAGACGGAGTGACCCATGAGCACGGACACAACGATCGCTACCGACGACGGCATCGATGACGAAGCTGCTCTCGCCAACCGTATCGAGGAGTTGGAGGAGGAACTGGCCGACCTGAAGGAAGAAGTCGGGGGGCAGAAGAAGATGACCATCATCGCCACGAAAGGCACGCTGGACATGGCCTACCCGCCGCTCATCCTCGCCAGCACCGCCGCCGCGTTCGGCTGGGACGTCGTGGTCTTCCACACGTTCTGGGGGCTCGACATCCTCCATCAGGAGAAATCGAAGAACCTCAAACTCAGCGCGGTCGGCAACCCGAGCATGCCGATGCCGAACGCGCTCGCGGCGCTCCCCTACATGGATTCGATGGCGACAAAGATGATGGAGCGCAAGATCGAGGAGAACGGGACGGCAACCATCGAGGAACTCATCGACGTGTCGATAGAGACCGGCGTCGAACTGCAGGCCTGTCAGATGACGATGGACCTGATGGACTACGACGAGTCCAAGCTCTACGACGGCGTCGTCTCGGGTGTCGGAGCCGCCACCGCCCTCGAACACATGGCCGATTCCGACGTGCAGTTGCTCATCTAGATCGGCCCCTCTCATCGCGGTTGCCTTTTGTAGTGACACAGGATACCACACTCCCGCAAGGTTTTTTGCGAAGATACTCATTTCAGTGAGCAAGGTCGAACCATGACCACCTCTCTCCTTCACTGACCGGATACTCCGGGTCAGTTCGTCGTTTTGCCCGTTCGTTACGTCAGCGTAGCGACCGTCAGTGGCCCGCTCCCCGGTCGGAATTCGAACACGGAAGCGTAGAGCGGCGTCTTCGCCGAAGCACAGCAAAAGAATTCAGGCATGCAATCAGGTTCAGCAATCATCGCGAAACGAGTGGACGACGGACGTCCGAAAACGGACGAGATCAGCGCGCTCGCCGACGCGGCGGGCTACGAAGTGGTCGGGACGATAACCCAATCCCGGACGGAGGATTCGAACTATCAGTTCGGTCGCGGAAAGGCCGAGGAACTGGCGGAACGGATCGACGATTCGGACGCCGATTCCGTGGTCTTCGACAACCCGCTCTCGCCACAACAGACGTTCGAAATCGGGGAGTTGTGTCCCGACGGAACCAGAATCATCGACAGATACCGTCTTGTGCTCGAAATCTTCGCCCAGCAGGCAGGAACGAAGGAAGCACAGCGACAGGTCAAACTCGCGGAGTTACGGTACGAACTGCCGCGCGTGCAGGCCGAAATCAGGTTGGAGAAGGAAGTCGCGAACGAGCGGCGGTCGCGGAACGGCCTCGGCGAGAAGGAGGACCGACGCGTCACCGACATCCGGGATCGGATCGAAACTATCGAAACGAAACTCGACAACCGCTCGGATATCGACGGGCAGCGGCGCGAAAAGCGCCGTGACGAGGGGTTCTCCCTCGTCGCCCTCGCGGGGTACACGAACGCCGGGAAGTCCACGCTCCTGCGCAGACTGGCCGACGAGATGGAGGTCTCCCCGGAACGCCACGAGGACCTCCACGAGAGCGCGGGCGTCGAGGACAGGTTGTTCAAGACGCTCGAAACGACGACGAGACGGACCGAGATTCGCGGGCGGCGAACGCTCGTCACCGACACGGTCGGGTTCATTCAGGACCTGCCCCACTGGTTGGTCGAATCGTTCGAGACGACGCTGACCGAGACGTACGAGGCGGACCTCGTCTGTCTCGTCGCCGACGTGAGCGACCCGGTAGCGGAACTACGCGAGAAACTGCGAACCTCACACGACCTCCTCGACGGCGAAGTCGAGCGGGTCGTGACGGTACTGAACAAGGCGGACGAACTTTCTTCCTCGGAAATCGACGAGCGACTCGAAGGCGTGGCCGACCTCGCGTCGAATCCCGTCGTGATCAGCGCCATCGAGGACGACGGAATCGATACTCTCGAAAAACGAATCGCCGACGAACTCCCGGCGTTGAGGGAGGAGCGGATACGGCTTCCCAACACGGACGACGGCATGGCGCTGCTCTCGTGGCTCTACGACCGCGCTCGCGTCGAGGAGGTGTGCTACCCGTCGGGAGAGCGCGTCGTCGTGGAGTTCGCCGCCGTCCCGTCCGTGGCGAAACGAGCGACTTCGAAGGCCGACGCGATGATAAGCTGAGGGTAACGGCCAAATATTCATACCGTTCCCGCCCGTATCTCGTTCGATGCCCACGACGGGCACGGGGACTGGGGACCATGAGTAGTGAAACACAACCACCGAAACGACGACAGGGGGCGTCAGAACAGGAATTCGTCGCCCCGACGAGTCGAGAACAGGGCAAAGAGGAACTACCGGGTCGATTCGACTCGAAACTCCGGGACTCGCTCGGTACCTCGCCGTTCATTCTCACGAAGTTCGACAAGTTCATGAACTGGGTCAGGGGGTCGTCGATGTTCATGCTGCAGTTCGGCATCGCCTGCTGTAGCATCGAGATGATGCACACCTACGCCGTGAAACACGATTTGGACCGTTTCGGGGC
>NZ_JBAWAC010000561.1:0-3718 GCF_049589095.1 Haladaptatus sp.
TCGTCGAAGTCCTGTGCGTCGACGGGGTCGGTCGTCCACGTCGTCATCTCGCGCAGGTCTTTTCGTTCCTCGACTTCGTCCTGAATCTCCTGTTGGATGTTCTCGGTTCGTTTCTCGGCCTCCGTCATCACGGGGCCGGGAAACCCGTCCCTGATTTCGAACTTCTCGAACAGCTGTTCGCGCTTGCTGTCGAGTCGCTCGGCGAGATCTTCGGAGATTTCGACCGGCCCTTGGCCTTCGGCGGTGCCTGCCTCAGCCTGTGCGTCGCTCGTCATGCCCGCTGATAAGGGAGTTGGGAAGTTAGGCGTATCGACTGACTATCCTTCCCGTTCTTCCAGCGGGCCGTATCGGTCTCGGATGGCGGTTTCGTACCGGGCTAAAAACTCGTCCTGTTCGACGTGGTCGGCATCCATCTCCACGAGAAGCGCCTCCAACTCGTCGCGCGGCTGATGACACAACTCGCGGTGACACGCCTTGCAGAGGTGCTCGAAGGTCTTTCCGTTGCGCTCCCAGCGATTCCCCTCCTTGTCGTACTCGCGCGCCGCGGAGCGCCGAACGGCATCGCCACACGCGATACAGTCGACCGACTTTTTCTCCCGGGTCCACCGGGAACCCCACATATCACGCCCTTCGACGCCCTCACACTTCGCCTTTTTGCCGGGAACGTTTCGGGTCCGATCAGACCACGAATTCGTAGAGGTCGTCCCCGACGAAGTGAACGGATTCGACCACCTTGCCGGAGTCGCCGACTATCCCGTCGCCGTCCGTCTTCGCACGGCCGATGGCGAGCACCTTGCCGTGGGTCTCCTCGGCGATAGCCACGAGGTCGCCCGATTCGATGTCGTCGCTCGCTTCCACGATTCCGGGCCGCATCACGTCGGCACCGTCGCTGACGAACGAGACGGCACCCGCGTCCACGGTGACGACGCGCTTCGTCGGCGGGTAGGCGTTCGCACCCTGAACGGTGAGGAACGGTTCGCCGTCGGTGTAGAAGACCGTCGGTTCCCCGTCCACGAGGACGATGTCGAAGGCCGAATCCTCCAGTTCCACGAGTTCGTAGGTGTCGGCATCGAGTTCGACGCCGAGGGTGTCTTCGAGCGCCGCGTCGATCTCCCGAACCTCGTCGCTCCGGAGATGATGGCGAGATTTGACTTCCATAATCCGTCGTGCGTTCGTCTCGTCTATAAACCCACCCGTTTCGACCGGCATCGTCCGCATCGAGGGTTGTGCTTGCTACGTGTCGTCGTTCCCGTCATCGTTCGCCGCTTCGTAGCGCTCGACGGCGGCGGTGAACCCGTCACCGGCGAGTTCGTAGGCCTCCCGCAGGTCCCTGATCGGCGTTTCGGTCGCGTCCACGCGCAGATCGTTGTAGTACGGATCCGTCTCCTTGGGTTCGGTCGTCTCGATCAACAGCGCGGCGCTCTGGACGGTCAGTTCCTCGCGCTTGTCCCCACCTTCGGCGTAGCCCGCGGCCAGCGCGTCGATGAGCCGTTGGGCGAGCGGCCGGTCCTCGTCCGCGCTTTCGCGGTACGCGCGTGCCGTCTCGGCGACGACGGATTCGCCGGTCAGCAGGTTCCCGGCGACGGTGTAGTTCTCGCCGCTCTCGTGGCCGTACCAGCCGTGACACTCCTCCCCGGAAAAGGTGAACGTCCCCTCCGCGTCCACGCCGTGCAGTTGTCGGTTCTCCGCCCCTTCGTCGGCGTTGAGCAGCGCCGTGAGCGCATCGTCGATCGCGAGGCCGTCGTCCACGTACTCGATTCCCTTCCGTCCGAGTTCGACGTTGACGAGGCTCTGGGTGGCGATTGCCCCGTTTTCGCTGGCAAACGGACAGAGCGTTCCGACCCGCGGAAGGCGTGTCGTCACCGCGACGCCGAACCGCGTCTGGTCGTCCCCGCTTTCGTCCGTGTACTCCTCTCGGACACAGATGCTGAACGTCATGGAGAGGGGAACAAAGCGTGCGAGCAAAAAAGCGCGTTATTTACCTGCTCTACGTGCTCGCTTGTCGCTCCGTCTGACGTAAGAACTATACTCGTTCGATTGCCCCGTAGTTCTATGGGATTCATGAATAAGATTCTCGGCGAGACGCAATCGGGAAGCGCCGGGGATTATGTCGAGCTGGATTTGGACGATTTCGAGACCACACCCAACGAGTCGGGACTGAACGTTCACATCGCCGAAATCCAAGGACAGCAGGACGTTATCGCCATCAAAGACGCCGTCTACGACGGCGACATCGTTATCGCTGATATCACTCGACTTCGAACGCAGGACACCACCGTCGAGCGCATCACTGACGAACTCCAGCAGGTCGCCCGCGAAGTCAACGGCGACATCGTTCAGAAAGGTGATGACCAACTTATCGTGACGCCTACCGGTGTCAACGTCAGTCGAACAAAACTCGGTCGGGATTAGACGTTGTCCGGCGTGTCCGCGTCGTCTTCGACGGTTCGTTTCAACGAGTCACGGCGTGCCTTCGCGTCGCGGCCGGTCGCTTCGAGAAGGAACTCGTTTTTCTTGCTCACCGCGTCGGCAGCAGCGTCGGCGTTCCCCTCCGCGATGACGTCCTCGGCGGGACGCTCCTCGAAGTCAACAGCGAGTTTGTCCTTCTTTCCGCTGTACGATGCGGCACCGGCCACGATTCGCTTGAAAACGGGGTTGTCCGGTTCTTCGACCACGTAGAGTTCGTGTCCGTTGAAATCCTCAGTGGCCGTTATCGGGCCGAAGTAGTCCTCGATGCTCGCTTTCAGGTCGGGCATTCGGTCTTCGAGATGCTCACCGCGTCGCATTTTGTATTCTTTCATGAGTTGGACCCAGATTAGAGGGGTGGATGTTTACCCTTTTCGCGTCGCGTCTACTCGTGTTCGCTCAGGTATCCTTTCCGACACTCCGGACAGATGTCTCCCGCGCGGAGTGACGAACCCGAGGCAGCACCGCCGAACTGCCCGCATTCGGGACAGATGAGTTCTGCGCTCGGACTCGATTCCGATGCTTGGTCCGGTTTCGGTGCCTCCCGTGCGCGTGTGAATCCCGTTTCCCGCTGTGGTTCGGGCCGCGTGGTCCGCACGAACCCCGTTTCCTCACTGGAGTCGGCCTCCACGAATTCGGCATCGTCCTCCGCGTGAGGCGCGCTTTCCGGCGTCAATCCGCCACCGAAGCTCACCTCGACGTCGCTTCCGTCATCGACTTGCGCGTCGAATCCCTCGTCATCGAGTCCGGTATCGGGCCAGTCCGTCGACCCGCGGGCCGACTCGTTCACGTTCGTGTCCTCGGGGTCGGGCCACTCGCCGTGACCACGGCCCTGTTCCTCGACCTCGTCGTCCTCGTCGTCGAGGATGACGCCGTCGTCCTCGTCCGCGCTCTCCGGCGGATGGAAGTCATCGTCGTTGAAACCGACTGGTTCCGGGTCCGATTCGACCGTCTCGTCGATGATTTCCGTCTCGGATTCCGGTCCGGTCGTCATCGGTTCGACCGATCCCTGTTCGGCCGGTGTCGGTTCGGCCGATGCCGATCCCGCTAGCCCCTCTTCCGTCTTGCTTTCCATCGGCTCCGGTGTCGGTTCCGGTTCCTCGATCGTCGTGACTTCCTTGTTCTCGCTAATGATGCTTTCGGCACCACAGCGCTGGCATTTCTCGAACTCCCGAACCGTGACCACCACTTCGTTACCTTGCTCTTCGCGCTCGCGCTCGATTTCGGACTCGCCGTAGTCGTGGCCTAACAG
>NZ_JBAWAC010000562.1:0-2188 GCF_049589095.1 Haladaptatus sp.
ATCTGGACCTCGATGTGACGCGGGTTTTCGAGGTAGCGTTCGAGGTAGACGTTGGCGTTGTCGAAGTACGCCTCACCCTCGCGCTGGGCGGATTCGAGTTGGTCCTCGGCTTCCTCGGGACCGCGGACGACTTTCATCCCGCGGCCGCCACCGCCACCTTCCGCCTTGATGGCGACGGGGTAGCCGTACTCGTCGCCGAACTCCGTGACCTCCGACGGGTCCTCGACGGGGTCGGTGGTCCCGGGAACGATGGGCACCCCTGCCTCCTGCATCGTCTTGCGAGCCTTCGTCTTCTCGCCGAGTTGTTCCATCGACTCGCTCTTTGGGCCGATCCACGTCACGCCGTCCGTGGCTTCGACCAGCGCGGCGAAGTCGGCGTTCTCCGCGAGGAACCCGTAACCCGGGTGAATCGCGTCCGCGCCCGCCTTCTCCGCGGCGTCGATGATGGCCTCCTGGTCGAGGTAGGACTCCGCGGCACGGGCCGGGCCGACGTTGTAGGCTTCGTCGGCGTAGCGGACGTGACCGGAGTTTCGATCGGCATCGCTGTAGATGGCGACCGTGTCGATTCCGAGTTCCTCGCAGGCGCGCATCACGCGGACCGCGATTTCCCCGCGATTTGCGACCAGAACTGTATCGAACATTCTTGTGAGAACGTATTCGGGTGGGTAACCTCATTCTGTCGGTTCAGGGTCGCCCACGAGTGTCAACGGGAGCGTCACACACGGGTTGACGGGTGGTGATTCCGTCCCACGACCCCTCGAAGCGGTAGCTTTTTCTCCTCACACACTGACATTTCGGACGTGCAACGACCGACTCCACCCGCTGCTGGGCCGAATCACGGACCAGCACCTGCTTTTCGCCGGGTGGAGTCCCGATTTCGCCGCTGACGCGGCTTCGGGGTGAAACCGGGCGATTCGATGACTCGTCTTCGATCAGCAACCACCCCACAGCGACAAATGTACACCAGCACCCGATCAGGCCGACGTATCGACAGTAACGCCATCCGACGATCAACCAGTGAGGACCGCCGATGAGCGACATGAACCCTCGAAACTACTACGACGAGTACGGCGAAAACGAGTGGGAGCGACTGGGACGCGACCCCGTCACCCGAATGGAGTTCGAGAATACGGTGGACTATCTCGACAAACATCTTCCCGAATCGGGCCGCGTCCTCGACGTCGGCGGCGCGGCGGGACGCTACGCGGTTTGGCTCGCCGAGCGTAATTACGACGTGACGCTCGTGGACGTGAGCGAGACGCAGGTCGAACTCGCCCGCGAGAACGCCGCCGAACGTGGACTCGAAGACGTGATTTCGGCGGAGCAAGGCGACGTCCGTGACTTGCGTTTCGAAGACGATGGATTCGACGCCGTTTGCTGTCTCGGTGGTCCCCTGAGCCACGTCGTAGACGATGACGAACGCGCACGCGCGATGGCCGAACTCCGACGGGTCGCGGGTGACGCCGCACCCGTCTTCGTCTCGGTCATCAGCAGGTTTGCGCCCATCCGCGACATCCTCAAGTTCAATCTCGACTGGTCACACGGCCTCCTCGTTCCCATCGCTGAGGACGGCAAATACACCGAAGAACGCGTGGACGAGTATGCGAACGGCGAAGGCTGGGCCGAGTGTCACTTCTTCCGCGCCGACGAGTTCGAGGCGGAGTTGGAGGACGCCGGTTTCGAAGTCGATCAACTGGTCGGTCTTGAGGGTGTGGCCAACCGCATGAAACCGGAGTTAGCGGAGGCGAGCGACGAGGCCGTCGAAAGCGTTCGGCAGGTCGTCGAACTGCTCCGGGAAGACCGTGCGGTGGTCGATTTCTCGGAGCACATGCTGGCGGTGTGTCGAGTATAGTATCTGGAGGTGCTTCTCGTCTTGCGGTGTGTTTCACCACTGCCGTTCAATTACGTGGGAGTGGACACGCCCCGATATCCCTATCAATCCCTGAATCGTTCGTAGTGCATTAGTTAGTGTGTAACTCTCGTTGAAATCGGTGGTCGGTCCGATTGCTCCGAACGATTGGATACAAAGCGGTCCGATTTCTGGGATTTCGCCCCGTTTGGCACTGTCTAGATACTCGACTTCGCACCGTATGCTGGCTAAGCGCGTATAGCTAGCGTGAATCGCTGATGCTTCCAATTACGTCGTTCTTGTCGTGTACCGAGCCAATCGACCGGCTCGAGTGTTTCT
>NZ_JBAWAC010000563.1:0-3492 GCF_049589095.1 Haladaptatus sp.
GTTCGATTCGACGTAGTCCCAATCGTACTCCACGCCGAGACCGGGGCCGTCCGGAACCGGAACAGTGCCGTCGTCAGCGACGGCGTCGATCATGTCGGAGTAGTCGCCCAGATACACCGTCGGTTGGGTGTTCTGGCATTTCGGATGGACGAGCGCCATCTCGTAGTAGTTCGAGTTCCGTGTTGCGGCGATGCAGTGTCGCTGGGCCGGACCGGGTGCGTGAAACTCCACGTCGAGTCCGAAGCTCTCGGCCATACGGGCGCGCTTCATCGCTCCCGTAATACCGCCGTCGTACTCGGGGTCAGCGCGGACGAAGTCGGTCGCCTCGTTCGCGACGAAGTCGGCCGCTGGTTCGAGGCCGCGAACGTGTTCCGTCTGGAGTATCGGAGTATCGAGCGACTGTCGGAGCTTTCGATGAGCGTGCTGTGAGATGCCACCGTCGCGGAAGGGGTCCTCGTACCAGAAGAACCCCTCCTCGTCGAGCGCGCGGCCGAGTTTGAGTGCGTCTGCAAACGTTTCGAGTTCACAGGCCGGATCGTGCATCAGGTCCATCTCGTCGCCGACGCGCTCGCCCACCGCGTGAACGGCGTCGATTTCGCGGTCAAGGTCGCGGGAGGTGTCGCCGCCGCCCCAACCGTGAATCTTGTAGCCGGGGAACCCACGGTCTCGACACTCCTCGGCGAAATCGGCGAACGCTTCGGGGGAGTCGAGACCCCCGTTCTCGTCACCGTGGTAGGTGGAGGCGTAGGCCGGAATGCGTTCGCGGTACGTTCCGAGGAGTTCGTGAATCGGGGCGTCATAGTACTTGCCCGCGAAGTCCCACAGCGCGATGTCGATGGGACCGATTCCCATCCGGTCGTACTTCCGCAGTGCGCGCTTGACCTCGCTCCAATGTTTTTCCCGTTCGAGCGGGTTCTTGCCGATGAGGTAGTCCGCGACGGTGTTGTACTGGGCGGCCCCGGGGGAGTTCCCGCCGATATACTCACCCGAAATACCGGTGTCCGTCTGTACCTCGATGGCGAACAGTTTCCGTTCCGTCGTCGTTCCCGGTTCGTAGACGAGGTTGAAGCCGTGTTCGTCGGTGCCCACGTCCTGTAGCGGATACGAAAACTCCGTACTCACTATCTTCGTTATTTCTGGTCCCACAGTACCTGATTCCGGGAAGACCGTATAAAATCTTTTTTGTCGGTCTACTAACGGATAGTGACGAACTCCCGTCCCGAAATATCCTGTGCGGGGACGGGACGAACCGGCGACCGATTTCTCGCCGACACGACACGGCGCAGAACGACGTATTCGACGACTACTATCCGACTAGTCGGCAGTACGAACCCGAGATCGTACGGACCGACTGTCGGCCCGCGAGGGAAATATACTAGTAGTAACGAGAAAAATCATGTGTATAGTTGCTACTTTATTCAAATAATCGGCAATTATCGTATAGTTTCTGGGTGAGGCGTCGGTGTGAGATTCCCGTGAGGATCATTAACCCCAGATCTACCGCTTAGTCGGGGGTTTATACTGCCCGCTACCGTTTCTCTTCCATGGCGTACGATTGTTCGTTTCTTGCGGATCTCGCGTTGGATGGAACCGTCTCGCAAAGCCGATCCGACCGGGGAAACCACGCCGGTGACTTCGGAACGCGTGAATCGGACGAGATCGAACCGGACAGCGTTGTCTTCGCCGAATCGACCGCGGACGTCGCTTCGGTCGTCGAGGCGGCCAATCGACACGCCGTTCCGGTCACGCCCTATGCGGCGGGAACCGGACTGGAACACAACGCCACGCCGATTCGGGGCGGCATCAGCCTCGACACCACGCGGATGAACGCCGTTCGGGAGATCCGTCCCGACGACCTCCAGATCGACGTCGAAGCGGGCGCCATCGGCGACGATATCAACGAAGCTCTCGAACGATACGGCCTGTTCTTCCCGCCGCTCCCTTCCTCTGGAGCCATTTCCACGATCGGCGGGATGATCGCCACCGATGCGTCCGGCCAACAGACGGTCAAATACGGTGAGGTAGCCGATTGGGTACTCGAATTGGAAGTGGTGTTGTCGGACGGGTCCGTCATCGAGGCCGGAAGCAAGGCGGCCAAAACCTCCAGCGGGTACAACCTGAAGGAACTACTCATCGGAAGCGAGGGGACGTTGGGGATCATCACGCGAGCAACGCTCGAACTCGCCGGGCGGCCCGAGCAGGTGAAGGGCGGTCGTGCCGTCTTCCCGACGTTGAACGACGCCACCGAGGCGATTTCCGATGCCGTGACTTCGGGAGTGGATGTGGCGAAGATCGAACTGATCGACGACCAGACGGCGATGCTGGCGAACGATTACTCGGATACCGATCTGCCCGAGCGACCGATGGTGTTCGTCGAGTTCCATGCCAATCACGGCATCGAGGAGGAAATCGGGTTCTGTCGAAACGTCTTCGAAGCGCACGACCTCGAACGGATGGAAATCGCCTCGGGAGAGGAGATGGAGCGACTCTGGCAAGCCCGCAAGGACATCACCTATGCGGCAAAGGAGTACGATCCGGACCTCGACATCGGACCGCCCGGCGACGTGACGGTTCCCATCAGCCGGTATCCGGAGATGATCTCCGAGGTCGTCTCCGTCGCCGAGGAGTACGACTTTCCGATTCCCTGCTTCGGTCACGCCGGGGACGGTAATCTCCACTACTTCGTACTGGCGAACTACGACGATCCGAAGGAATCCGCCCGTGCCGGTGAGGCGTATTCCGAACTCGTCGAACGTGCGATCCTGCTCGATGGGACGGCGACCGGTGAACACGGCATCGGTGTTGGGAAACGGAAGTTCATGGAGTTGGAACACGGCGAAGCCGTGATCGGCGCGATGAGAGCTATCAAGGAGGCACTCGACCCGAACGATATCCTGAATCCTGGAAAGATCATCCCGCCTTCGGACTCGTCCGAATAGAGCGGGCGCTTCGCCCGTCCGTGTTCACTGGAGTTGCATTTGAGCGGCGTGGTCTACCGCGGCGTCCGCTATCTCGGCCGGGGTGGCATCGGAACGGTCCGCGAGCACTCGAAGCAACATCCCCAGTTGGACGGCGGTCATCTCCTGTAACCCTTCGTTTTCTTCGACATCGTTTCCGAAGTAGTACTCCTGTTCGCCACCGTGGTGAACGAGTCCGACGTAGACGGACCTGAGTTCGTCTCCAGTGACCGCTTCGGACGCGTGCTCCTGCAGTTCCTCGAATTCGGGGTTTTCCATCGTTCCATAGACGTAACGAAGCTCCGTTAAACCATGGATGCGTTCCATCCGTTCACAAACGTCGGCATCGTCGAAGTCGTTTTTCACCGCTCACGAAAACGATACGCCGATGTTCGACCTCGGCAGAGTACTCCGACCCGGGGAGAGCATCGTCGTCCGCCGGTACGGTTCGTCACACTTGTCGAAGACCCCGAACGGATGACCGTTGCACCACGGATTATATCGTGCAACCGGCACAAATTACCTCGGATGGGGG
>NZ_JBAWAC010000564.1:0-4598 GCF_049589095.1 Haladaptatus sp.
ATACGTCGCGTCATCGCCCGTCGTATCGTCCTCCGACACGTCGTCACTCGTAGGTCCGTCCCCCAGTCCTGTTCTCCTCGATGTAGTCCCAGTCGTACTTGACGCCCAATCCCGGCCCGTCGGGGACGGGAACGGATCCCTCGTCGTCGATGGCGTCGATGTCGTCCACGTACTCGCCCTCGTACACCGGCGGCGTCGTGTTCGAACACTCCGGATGGACCAGCGCCATCTCGTAGTAGTTGGAGTTCCGAATTCCGGCCATACAGTGGCGTTGGGCGGGACCCGGTGAGTGAATCTCCACGTCGATGCCGAACCCCTCGGCCATGCGCGCGATTTTCATCGCGCCAGTGATTCCCCCGTCGTAGGCGGGGTCGGCCCGGAGGAAGTCCGTCGCCTCGTTCCGCAGGAAGTCGGTGTGCTGTTCTAACCCGCGGATGTGCTCGGTCTGCAGTAGCGGCGTGTCCAACTGCTGGCGCAGTTTTTTGTACGCGTACTGGGAGATGCCGCCGTCACGGTACGGATCCTCGTACCAGAAGAACTCCTCATCGTCGCACGCGCGTCCGACCTTCAGCGCGTCGCCGAACGTCTCGTACTCGCAGGCCGGGTCTATCATCAGGTCCATCTCGTCGCCGACGCGTTCGCCCACCGCGTGGACGGTCTCGATTTCGCGGTCGATGTCGCGCCGTTCGTCGGTCCCGCCCCAACCGTGGATTTTGAAGCCGGGGAATCCAATTTTGAGGCATTCCTCCGCAAAGTCGGCGTACGCGTGCGGGGAGTCCAACCCGCCGTTGTCGTCGGCGTGGTACGTCGAGGCGTAGGCCGGGAGTCGCGTTCGGTAGGTGCCCAGCAGTTCGTGAATCGGTGTGTCGTAGTGTTTCCCGGCGAGATCCCACAGCGCGATGTCGACCGGTCCGATTCCCATCCGGTCGTACTTCCGCAGCGCGCGCTTCATCTCCGACCACAACCGCTCGCGGCGCAACGGGTTCCGCCCGATGAGGTTGTCCGCGAGCGTGTTGATCTGCGCGAACGCGGGCGAGTTCCCGCCGACGAACTCCCCGGTGACGCCCTCGTCCGTCTCGATCCTCAGCCCGAACAGTTTACGCTCCGTCGTCGCCCCCGGTTCGTACACGAGGTTGTACCCGGCGTCCGACCCCACGTCCTCGATGGGGTACGAGAACTCCGTGGACTCGATTCTCGAAATCTGCATACGACTATCGACGGTTTCCCGCGTGGTAAAATTTGTAGCCGAACTTCGGCGGCGACGAGAGATATTTGATTCTGGTTCGATAGTAGGTGTTGCGAGGAAATTGTGGTGATACCTCGACAGTTCGCTACGAACAGTATTTGGTGGTTTTGTGGTTTCAGCGGTGACCGAGAACACGTCCTCGAAAGCCCCCAACCGTTCGCGGTGTCGACGTAATGGATTTCGTTTTGCTGAGAGTAGATATGGTTTTCTGAAACCACAAGTACCGAGCAACAATGAATTACCGCATCGCAACCGCCTCCGCACCGCGACAGCCACAATCTTTGTATCGCGTAGCCCATCCAGCCGGGTGGCGCGCGTTGCCTCGGAAGATTCGTGCGAGGGATGACGAAGCGAACGTAGTGAGCGGAGGAATCGGTTGGGGAGGCTCGTGGTGCGGTCGGGGTGGAATGAAAGGGGCCGCCCGCTCGCGCACCGTTTAGTTGCTGTGGAGGCTCTATCCGCACGGCGGTGTCGCCGCGAGCGACGCAGGAGCGAGGGGCGGCTCGGGAGAGCAACGCTCTCCCGGCGTGGAGAGCGCGGATATCCTGCATAGCGACCGCGAGCGGGCGGGGGTTTTCTGGGTCTTGTTCGTCGTTGTTAAGTCCACACCCGAGTTGGAGTCGCTTCGTAGCGAGCGTTCGGGGACTTCCGAGACGGTCTTCTTCTCAGCAATTGCAATCACAAATCCGGTATCAGAGTCATCTATTTGAATCGGAACAACACGAAAAAATCATCTTCTTCGAAGGGTTGTGGTCGCGTTAGTAGTTGTCGTAGACGGTCTTGATGATGGTGAAGTAGTCCATTCCCTCTTCACCCTGCTCGCGGTACGTCTCGCTGGAGGAGGCGTTCATGCCGCCGAACGGGACGTGCAGTTCGAGACCAGTGGTGGCTTCGTTGACCTTCACGATGCCGAAGTCCACGTCCTGGATGAACCGATTCGCCTCCGAGTGGTCCTGCGTGACGATACCCGCGGCGAGGCCGAACTCCACGTCGTTGACGAGTTCGACGGCCTCGTCGAAGTCGCTGTAGGGGGTGACGCCGACGAAGGGGCCGAACACCTCCTCCTGCATGATCTGCATGTCGTTTTCCACGCCACTGAAAACGGTCGGCGTGACGAAGTAGCCGTTCTCGTGCTCGCCATCTTCCAGTTTCTCGCCGCCGTATTCGAGCGTGGCACCCTCTTCTTTCCCGGTTTCGACGTAGTCGAGCGTGGATTCGAGTTCGCTCTCCGAGACGTGCGGTCCCATGCCGGGGTCGTCCAGTCCGGGGCCGATGTCGAGGTCCTCGGCGTACTCGACCAACTGGTCCACGAAGTCGTCGTACAGCGAATCGTGGACGATGACGCGCTCCGTCGCGGTACACGCCTGTCCGGTGACGCCGAACGCGCCGGAACCGACGACGTTCACCGCCTCTTCGAGGTCGGCGCTGGGGCCGATGACGGTCGGGTTCTTGCTCCCCAACTCCGTCTGGATGCGCTTGTGCTGGTCGGTGGCCTGCTCGTACACCATCTCGCCGACCGCTCGGCTTCCCGTAAAGGAGACGGTATCGACCTTCTCGTGGTCGATGATGGCGCTGCCGACGTCCTCGCCGCTGCCGACGACGAAGTTGAACACGCCGTCAGGGGCACCGACTTCGTCGGCCGCTTCGTCGATGCATTCGACCACTTTGGCGAACACGGTCGGCGCGTCCATCGCGGGTTTGAGGACGACGGTGTTGCCGGTCGCCAGCGCGGGCGCGCTCTTCCACGACGGGATGGCGATGGGGTAGTTCCACGGGGTGATGAGTCCGGCCACGCCCATCGGCTCACGGACCGTGTACAGGTTTTGGCCCTTCGAACTGGGCTGTTTTCGCTCCCCTGCGTAGTCCATCGCTCGCTCGGCGTAGTAGTAGAAGATGTTGATGGCGCGGTTGACCTCGCCGTTGGCTTCGCTTCGGGTCTTTCCTTCCTCCTGAACCAGCGTCTCGGTCAGTTCCTCCTCGCGGTCGTCCATGCGCTTCGCGGTCGAACGCAGCAGTTTGCCGCGGGTCGCGCCGGGCGTGTCGGCCCACTCCTCCTGTGCGGCGGCGGCCGCTTCGACTGCGCCGCGTGCGTCCTCCGCGGTCGATTGCTGGAACTCCGCGACGACCTCGTCGGTGTCCGCGGGGTTGTGGACGGTGAACGTTTCGCCCGATTCCGATTCTCTCCACTCTCCGTCTACGTAATTGGTGTACGTTTCGGGCATCGGAGAAAGTACGTGCGTGGGGTACTCCGTTCTTGTGGCCAAACCGCCGCTCGGTTGTGCGGTCGAATCTTTCCCCATAATACTCTTGTGGCCTTTTTCTCCTCGGTTTCGCCGTCGGAGCTATGTGGTTCAAGGGCGAATATTTTCCCATGCGATACCATCGCATTCCTTCGGACGACGGTCCCCGTCTGCTCGCACAGGAGGAACGGAAGGTGTACGACCTCACGACCGCCTCGGGTATCGCCTCCGTTCGCGAGTTGGCGCTCGCCGCGAGCGCGACTCAGGGTGGACTCGACGACGTGGCGCGGATTCATCTGGACGACGCGCCCCTGCTCGACGCGAACCGACTGCCCTCGGATGCACCGCGCCCAGCCGTCCCCGACGAGGTGTGGGCGGCCGGTGTCACCTACGAGACTAGCAACGACGCGCGCGAGGAGGAGAGCGGCCGGGGGTCGATGTATCAGGACGTGTTCGAGAACGAGCGCCCCGAACTGTTCTTCAAAGCCACGCCGAGTCGAACGGTCGGCCCCGGCGACGCCATCGGCATCCGCGCCGACTCCGAATGGGACGTCCCGGAACCCGAATTGGCCGTGGTCGTCGCGCGCGGCGACATCGTCGGCTACACCGTCGGCAACGACATGAGCAGTCGGTCGCTGGAGGGTGAAAATCCGCTGTACCTCCCGCAGGCCAAAATCTTCGAGAAGTGTTGTGCCATCGGGCCGTGCATCTCCTCGCCGGAGACGGTCGGCGACCCGCGCGAACTGGAACTTTCGATGCGCATCCGGCGCGACGACGAGACCGTCTTCGACGGTTCGACTTCGACGTCGAAGATGGCCCGTTCGTGCGAGGAACTCGTCTCCTATCTCGACGCACATGACACGATGCCCGACATCGCGGTGTTGTTGACGGGCACGTCGCTCGTTCCCCCGGACGACTTCACGCTCGCGGAGGGTGACAGCATCGAAATCGACATCGAGAACATCGGAACGCTCCGGAATCACGTCAAGACGGTGTGACCCCGGGAAGCGGTGCGATTCCGAAATCGCGCCGAGAGGGTGCGATTTCGGGAACGCGTCGAATCGAGACGGGGAGACGGACGCGTGCGACCGTCATCCAGTCATCGGCTCTGG
>NZ_JBAWAC010000565.1:0-1746 GCF_049589095.1 Haladaptatus sp.
ACGCAAGTCGGTCCAGCCGAGCACGCACTCCTCTTGGGGCGCTATTGGAGCGGGACGGAGCACTCCTTCGATGCCGACAGTGTGACGAAGGATGTCGATGCAGCAGTGTGGCCACATAGTGCCGAGGACGGCGACAGTCCACGTCCTGAAGCCGTGGATGCGACCGACACACCATCGACGGGAGTAGCAGACGTCACGACGATCAAAGCGACAACCGACGGCGGCACCGTCTCGCAACCAGTCGCGACGAGTACTCATGCCACCGAGGAGACCACGGAAGGGGCGTCGTTCCTCGCACGTGTCCGCGAAGGCCTGCTTGCACCACTCGCCAGCGACAAGAACGACACTGACGGCCTGGCTCACGATCGCGTGCAGGAACTCCTCGCGCCACAGACGTTCGATGCTCGCGATGGCTACGTTCGCACCGGTCAGCAGTACTGTCGAACCTACTGGATCGCCGATTGGCCAGTCGAACCCCAAGAGAAGTTTCTTGAGGAGATCTACACCATGAGAGGGGTGGATATTGACGTTTGCTTGGACGTGCGAGCACGGGACAAGCGAGCAACGGAACTCGAATTGAAAGACACAATCGGAGAGATCGACGCGAACATCGATGAGCGCAAAGACGTAAGCGACGTTTCCGCGATCCTCGTCGAGGACGACCTCGACCCGTACGTGAAGATGTACAAGCTGCTCCACCACACCCAAGCCCAACCCTGGGACTTGAGCGGGTACGTTACCGTGCATGCCGGGACGAGACAAGCACTCGATGAGGCCGAGGAGCGTATCGAGGAAGGGCTGGACAGCGAGGACGAACTAACGCTGGATATTGCTAAACATCGGGCGCTCGAAAGCGCCTGCGAGAAAGTGAGAGGAACGCTTGAGAGTGCCCCTGCTCATCTGACGGTGCTAGCCCCGGAGCAGCGCCAAGCCGAACTGTTCGAATCCTGTTCGCCCAACGGGCGGGACACGTTCGCCGATGTCTCCACACGCGAACGCTATTCACTGACGCTCTCGGGGACGATTGCGGCGGCGTTCCCGCCGGTGTCCGCGTACATTGACCAAGAAGACGGCGTTGAGCAGGGTCGAAACGTGCAGAACGGCAGCGAGATCATCAAGAATCAGTTCTCGGTTGCACCAGGCCACCGACTGACGATCGGGAGTTCCGGTAGCGGAAAGTCCTACCACGTCGGCAAGCAAGCGACGCGGTGGTATCTGGCGGGTGAAGATCGCACGCTCATCTTGTGCGATACGATGGGCGAGTTCGGGGGACTCGTCGAACTCATGAACGGCCAGCATATCACCGTGGACGGTTCGCAGACGATCAACCCACTCCACATCGAAGAGACGCCAGAGGACGTGCTTCGAGCATCGGGGAACCTGGATCCGTACGATATGAAATTCACCGAAGCACGCAACTTCATTCTCGATATGATCGGCGACGTGAACGGCGACTTTGCCCCGCTCGTCTCCGATGCGCTGAACGCTACCTACGAACAAGCAGGGATCCTGAAGAACGACGTCAGTACACACAAACCGGAGAATAGCCCGACGATGGCCAACTTCCGGGCTATCGTCAACGATATGGGCGAAAATCCGGGTGACTACGTCGATTCGGAACTCGAGAAGGCCCAAATCAAAGAAAACGCCGGCCCACTTCTTCGACGGCTCAGTGGCTTCAAAGAAGGCGGTGAACACGACGCCCTCGTCGGGAAGTCAGAAGCGCATATTCGCCCGAGTCAAGTA
>NZ_JBAWAC010000566.1:0-2161 GCF_049589095.1 Haladaptatus sp.
GTCTTCTCGGTAATTCCCATTCTATTTCTCCTCCTCTTGTCCGCCATCTGTTGCCTCGCCACCTTTCGTCGTGTCGTCGAACCCCTCGTCCGTTTCCCGCGTCGTCGGCTCGATATCGATCGGGGAGTCCGGTTTCTCCCCGCGGAGTTGCGGGACGACCACGCCGAAGAACTGGACGACGATGACCATCAACAGCGGCCCGAGGAAGACCCCGTACCATCCGAACAGTATCGGACCGAGCAGGTAGGCGAACATCACCAACGAGAGGTGGAACAGCTTCCCCGAGAGGTACGGTCGGATGTAGGTTCTGACGACGTTGTCGAACGCGAGCGTCATGAACAGGAAGAACACCACCGGGTACCAGAGGTCGGTCGGGTTGCGCTGAATCGCACCCAACGCGAGAAACGCCGCGATGGCGATGTAGACGACGGAGCGCCCGACGAGCGGCACGAGCGTGAAGATACCCGTGATGACCGCGAGCAGTATCGTTGCCGGAATCAGGAGGTTGTTGGGCGCGAAGAGGTTGAACAGGTTGTAGATGAGAGCGGTCAGAATCATGATGACGAAGATCGTCAGCGTGTAGCCAAAGTAGATCGAGTTCAGCCCCGAATCGACCGCTTCGAGGTAGTCGACGGACAGTCGGTCGTCCCCGAGCAGTTGTTCTTTCCCCCATCGAGCGAGGCGTTCGTCCTCCACGAGGAGGAAAAAGCCCAGCAACAGGGAGAGAAAGAGCATGAACACGCTCGACGCGACGGCACCGATGAACGACTGTGTGCTCGTCAGCGCCGACTGCACCGACGGGTTCTTGAGCGTCGTGCTCGCCGTGTCCAACAGCTTGTTCGGGTCGTTCGGGATCGTGATGTTCGGAACTCCACCGAACAGTTTCGCCACCATCGGCGTGGTCGCGAAGTGGGCCAGTTGCCCGATTGCAATCGAGAAGAACACGCCCAGAAAGAGGACGACCGGCACGACGATGAGCAGCAACGACAGCGCCGCCGAGAGGTTCCCGTTCCCGACTCGCTTGCCGATGAAGCGGTTTATCGGCCGCGCGACGTAGTAGATGAACAGTCCGAACACGACCCACGGAAGGAACGTGTACGCGATGACGGCGACGATGCCGAACACTATCAGGCCGACGACCCACCACCGCAGGTTCGGCCGCTCGATACGAATCCGCGTTGCTCCCGAGTCCACCCCACTCCCAACCATACCTACCGTACGTCATCCAGGCCGTTAGCTCTGCCGCTAAAAACGCCGGAAACAGGCGATTGAAGGGCTGGTACTGGTGTTTACTCTTCGACCACAACACCTATCCTGTTAGCTGTCCTACTTGTGTGTGAAGGCACGCCTCGGCTCCCACGGCCGGTCGTGCTGTGGGGGAAGTGACATGAGTGACCCGAAATCGGGACCGAACTGGGGTATCGGACGACGAACGATGGGCCAATTCCGTGACTACGAAGGGGTCGCCGAGCCGTGAGTTTCTTGAGGGTTCTTCCGTTGGCGTTCGTGATGATCGCCGGGCCGCAGATTCTGAGTGCCATCTTCCTCGCGACGAGCGAGAACTGGCGGCGCAACTCCGCCGCGTTCGTCTTCGGATCGGCGCTCTCGATCACGCTTTTGGTCTCGCTCGCGTACTTCCTCGGTATCGGCGCGAACCGCCAGCGCGGGTCGAACACCACGCTCTCCGTCATCGTTCTCGTTCTCCTCCTCGCCGCCATGGTGCACACCTACCTGACGCGAGAGGAATCGGAACCGCCGAAGTGGATGGGGAAACTGACGACGGCCAACCCGCGGTTCTCGTTCCGACTCGGCTTCCTCCTGCTCGGATTCTTCCCGACCGACATCCTCACCTCGGTCGCCGTCGGGTCCTATCTCTCGGCGAACGGATTGGCGTGGACCGACTCGCTCGGTTTCATCGCCATCACCCTGCTATTTCTGGCGTTTCCCGCCCTCGTGTTGCTCGCTTTCGGTGAGCGTGCACAGGCGTGGCTTCCGAAGGCACGCGAGTGGATGAACGACAACTCGTGGGTCGTCAGCGAAGCCGTCATTTTGCTCTTCGTCGGGATGAGCCTCAACGACCTCCTCGGCTAATCGCTTCCGTTCATTCCCGGAACTTTCGCATCAGAACCGGTACTCGCGTATTCGCACGTCCTCACCGTAC
>NZ_JBAWAC010000567.1:0-1738 GCF_049589095.1 Haladaptatus sp.
GCGAGAGTTCGAACCTGTTCTACTACGACGACAGTTAGGGCACGTTCATCGGCTACCCCGACTCGTACGGGTCGGCGTCGGGCCTCAACGACCACCACTTCCACTACGGCTACTTCGTCCGCGGTGCCGCCGCCCTCTCGCGAACCGACGACTCGTGGGGCGACGACGGCAACTGGGGCGGAATGGTCGACCTCATCGTCCGCGACTTCGCCAACTGGGAGCGGCCGAACCGCGCCAACGCACAGGAACCCGCGACCAATCCCGCCGATTCGTTCCCGTTCCTGTGGAACTTCAGCCCGTTCGGCGGCCACTCGTGGGCCGCCGGTACCGCGGAGTTCGCGGACGGCAACGACCAGGAATCGTCCTCGGAGGCCATCAACGCCTACGGGGCGATGGTCGAGTGGGCGGTGTACACCGACAACGACGAGATGCTGAACTGGGCGGCCTACCTTTACACCCACGAGGTCATCTCCGCGATGGAGTACTGGTTCGACGTGGACGACGGGAACCAACCCGACGCCTGGGGTCACGACACGGCGGGTATCGTCTGGAGCGACAAGTACTCCTACGCGACGTGGTTCAACGCCGACGCCGAGGCGGTGCACGGCATCAACTACCTGCCGTACGCCGGTCACTCGCTGTACCTCGGCTGGGACGCCGACTTGGCCGAGCGAAACTACTCCGAGGCGGTGGCCAACGACGACAACGGCGGCGCTTGGAACCTCTGGCCCGACATCATGTGGAACTACCGCGTGTTCTCGAACCCGAGCGACGCCAAGAGCATGTTCCAAGCCAAGAAGGGCTCCTACACCCCGGAATCGGGCGAGACGAAAGCGCACACGTACCACTGGATTTACGCCATCGACGGCATGGGCAACCCCAACCCGTCGGTCACCGCGGACTATCCGCTGGCGTACGTCTTCGGGAGCGGGAGCGACAAGACCTACGTCGCTTACAACGGCGGGAACACGGCCATCACGGTGAACTTCTCGGACGGTACGTCGCTCTCCGTCGGAGCCAACTCGATGAATTCGAGCACCGGCGGGAGCAGAGGTGGCGGTTCGGGAGACTCGACCACACCGTCGGCACCGTCGAACCTCTCGTCGTCCGGCCACACCACGTCGTCGGTCGATCTCGATTGGAGCGCCGCGAGCGACACCGGCGGGTCGGGACTCGACCACTACGCGGTCTACGTGAACGGTTCGCAGAACGGGACCGTCTCGGCGGGTACCACGTCCACGACGGTCTCCGGACTCTCCGGCGGGACGACCTACGACTTCTCCGTGACGGCCGTGGACGGCGCGGGCAACGAGTCGAGCGCGTCCAACACCGTGAGCGTCACGACGAACTCGTCGGGCAGCGGCGACTTCAACCAGAGCGTCAGTCGAATCGACGGATCGGACAGCGACTCCACCGTCGACGAGTTGTCGTTCACGTTCGTCTCGAACGTCGGGTCGAACTGGGTGGACGTTCACTACACCGTTAACGGTGGGTCACAGTACAACTACCGGATGAACAAGAGCGGCGACACCCACACGCTCGACACGACCCCCGACTACGTGGTCGGTGACTTCTCGTCCGGCGACGCCATCGACTACTACTTCACCTACGAGAACGGCGGCACCGGCAACGACTCCCAGCACTTCAGCCTCACTTACTGAGACGAAAGCCGAAAGTCATTGGAAGGTCGAAAATCTCGGAAAACCGAACCGCGGAAAACCCAACCGCCGTTACCACC
>NZ_JBAWAC010000568.1:0-2052 GCF_049589095.1 Haladaptatus sp.
GTCGGCGCACAGGGCGGCGACGCCGAGGCCGCCGCGACCTACGCCCTCGCGGACGGTGCCGGACTCGTCAACTCCTCCCGCGGCATCATCTTCGCGGGCGAGGACGCGGGCGAGCAGTTCGCCAAAGCCTCGGGACAAGCGGCGAAACAGCTCAAGGAGCGGCTGAACCAGTATCGATAACGGAAAGTCGATTCGGAACCGACGATCGTGTTCAGAGTTGGTGTGTCTCGTCGTCCGTATCCGGCGGCGTGATGTCCTCCGCCCCCGGCCCGCTCGGTGTCCGATTTTGCTCCCCACCGACACCTAACTCGGCCGCACACTCGACGCAGTACCCGCTCGATCGGTTCCAGTGTTCGTCACAGACGAGTGCCCCACAGCGGTCACAGTCGTGCGTCGCCTCCGCCGCTTCACAGATCTGACACAGGCCACTGACGCTCATGGTTCGAGAGACGGGAGCGACCACCATCAGTCTGCGGGCGGCGACGAAAACAGGACGTACGTTTTGGATGACCGAACCTCACCGTACCGCATCGCAAGGGACACACCTTCCTCTACCGCATCACAACGGCCACACCTTCCTCTACCGATCACTCGCGTTTCCTAGCCGGTTTCGTTGGGAGATACCTTTACCAGCAGTGGAGCATATATCTACGGTATGAAAGTTCTCGTGACCGGCGGCACCGGATTCATCGGTCGAAACCTCGTCCCCGAACTGCACGAACGCGGCCACGAGGTGACGGCGTTGGCGCGGAACCCGGATGAAGCCGAGTTTCCGGACGGCGTCGAGACGGCGATGGGTGACGTGACGGCGTATGCCTCCATCGAGGAGGCGTTCGCGGGACAGGATGCGGTCGTCAACCTCGTGGCGCTCTCGCCGTTGTTCAAACCGCCGCGTGGGCTGTCGCATATGAGCGTCCATCTCGTTGGGACGGAGAACGTCGTCCGGGCGGCGGAGGAACACGACGTCGGAAAGATCGTCCAGATGAGCGCGCTGGGGGCCGATCCGTATGGCCCGACGGAGTACATCCGAGCGAAGGGGCGGGCCGAGGAAGTCGTGGAGGAGTCCGACTGTCGGTGGACGATCTTCCGCCCGTCGGTCGTCTTCGGCGACGGCGGCGAGTTCGTCTCGTTCACGAAGAAACTCACGCCGCCGTACCTCGCGCCGCTTCCCGGCGGAGGCAAGACACGATTTCAGCCCATCTGGGTGGGCGACCTCGTGCCGATACTGGCCGACGGACTGGACGAATCCCACGACGGGCAGATCTACGAGATCGGCGGCCCGGAAGTGTTGACCCTGGCGGAGGTTGCGAAACTCGCTCGATGGGCCGAGGGACAATCGGTTACCGTGCTCCCGATCCCGATGGAACTCGCGGGCGTCGGGCTGAAAGTCGGCGGCGCAATTCCGGGATTCCCGATGGGTGCGGACCAGTATCGATCACTGAAGTTCGACAATACGACGTCGGACCGTGATGTTCGGAACTTCGACATTAAATCCGAAGAATTGACTACATTGGAGGAATATCTCGGGATTGAGTCCATCAGTCCGACATAACATAAACGAGACTGTTCTGGAGATATGCAGACTTAAAGAGGGAGCATATGATACAAATCAGGTCGGGAAGAAAACTGTACCAAAATACGACGCAGTATTGCGTTTTTGTGCTACGTAGGTCTGTAGTTTGAAACAGAACATACCACAAAGTTTATACCCTTATTCCTTCTGTTCTTCTCTCAACGGAGAACGGTACCGAAAAATGAAACTCGCGATGATCGGATTTGGTCAGGCAGGCGGTAAAATCGTCGACAAGTTCCTGGAATACGACCAGCGAACACAGAGCGGCATCGTCCGCGCGGCTGTCGCCGTCAACACTGCCCGTGCTGACCTCATGGGTCTACAGCACGTTCCGGAGGAAAACCGGGTGCTCATCTTGATTCAGGCGAGAGAATCCCGCCGTTTACGGCGGGCGTGAATCGCCGTCATTGTTCATTTTCACTGGACGGCAAAGTCTAAGGTGCTCTTTTTCTGTATCTCGTCGTGACCGACGCGGTATA
>NZ_JBAWAC010000569.1:0-3413 GCF_049589095.1 Haladaptatus sp.
GTGAACAGGTCCGCTCCGGAAGTCATCGTTCCGAAGGGGTGGAACCGCCCGTAGTCGTCATATTTAAGGGGGCCGATATTCCGGTCGGACTTCCCCGTCGACTTCGATTGTAGGTTCGCCGTCCCGGCCGTCACGGTCTTTACGGTCCCTGTCTGTGAGTCGTGGTATTTGATGTGGGCGGAGTAGGGATTCTTGATATTCTGGTCGACGGGCGCGGGACCGAGCGTGGGGGCGAAGACTGCGAATACAAGGAAGAATAACACGACGTAGAGACCAAACTTCCCCCACTGGTGGTTGCTGAACCGCCGCACCATGTCATCTCTTGGCGTCCAGTCAGCGTTTCGATATTCCCGCTTGTAGAGTTTGTAGCCGTGCCAGATCCAGCGACAGGCGAGCCAGGCGTATGCGTATACAAGGAGAACGCGGAGTATCCAGGCGAACGCCGGCGGGAGGCCGAGGAACGTTCCCTGCCATCCCGAGGTGGGGAGGTGGTAGCCCTGGTTCCCGATGAGGTTTCGTGAGAGCAGTGTCGGCAGCTCTGCGAGTCGTCCCCCGATGGCAGCGAGCGTGCTTCCGCCGGGTATCGCCGGAAGGACGTGCCATGGAACGGCCATAACGAGCCCCATTATCGCTCCGAACTCGACGGCAACGAGCGCGACTGCGACGACTACCCAGACGGCCGCTGGACGAGAGTTCGCTCTGAGTCGGTTAGTGATCGAACTGGATTCGGTGGTGGATTTGTCACTCATTGGTATCACGTCTCCTCGTAGCCGACGCGCGGATCGACTATCGTGTAGAGGAGGTCTTGGAGGATATTCACGACGACGAGGAGGAGGATGAAGATGAACATGAGGGCGCCAATCAGAGGGAGATCGCCCTGGATTGTCGCCTGAAAGAAGAGGTAGCCGAGACCGTTGATACCGAACACCGTTTCGACGAGGACGGATCCGCCGAGGAGGATGAACGCCTCACCAGTGATGACGGGGATGAGGGGGATGAGGGCGTTTCGGAAGATATGCTTCCAGAAGATCTTCCGGGAGGGGACACCCTTCGCTCGAGCTGTCTCCACATAGTTCGAGTTGATAGTTTCGAGGACGGCAGTCCGACCGATTCTCATCTCGTTCCCCATGGAGGAGGAGCCGAGAACGAGCGCCGCGGGCGCGATTTTCTTGATTGCCGCGAGCAGGTTCGTCGGATTCGAGAGATGAGAGAGATCCGGCGGACCGACGACGTTCGTGTGGACGAGCCAGCCGAGCCAGTCGAATCCAAAGAAGAACTTCTGACTCTGTGATAGGACGGAGAGCAGGATCACGGCGAGCCAGAAGTTCGGCATCGCTCGCCACACAATCCCTCCGAACGACGCGAGGTAGTCGCTCGGTGTGTTCGGGTTCATACCGGCGTAGAAACCGAGCGGGATGCCGACGAAGAGGGCAATCAGAACGGACCAAAAGCCTAGCCAGATCGTCCTCGGCGCGTATTGGAGGATCAGTACGTACGCGCTCGTCCCTGAGTTGATCACCCACGAGTGGCCGAGGTGGAACGTGAACAGATTGATCATGAAGTGATAGTACTGTACCCATATTGGTTTATCCAGTCCGAGTTGGTTTCTGATGGCTTGGTAGGTCTGTGGATTCCCGCTCGGACCGATTATCGCGGCTGCCGGATCGAGTGGCCCGACGCGAATGATGAGGAACGTGATTGTCGTCCCGAGGATGAGAACTGGGATAGACATGAGAACTCGCTTGAGGAGGTAGATCCACCGACTCATGGCACACCACCCGTGATCGTGGTACTCGGTCTCATCTGACTGCTCGCTGGCAATCTCGGCGGTGGGGGAATCAACCACCCCATCATCGAATTGCCACCACTGCTGGTTCGATCTAATTCAGTGTCTCCGAGCGCGCAGTGGTATGCCCGGGCGAGTTTGAACGCGGCTTCGTTCGCTTCGCTCCCCGAGTTAGTGAAGAACACCGTTGAAAGACCATCCGGAGCCGCCGCAGCGAGATCGCGTGCTAGCCGCATCGGTGCGTCGTGTTTGAAGTGCGAGAGCGTGAGGTAGGCAATCTCCGAGGACTGTTCGGACAGGGTTTCCGTCATCCCGGGAATCGAGTGCCCAAGGTTCACAACGGCGGCTCCCGCGGCCGCGTCGATGAGTTCCTCGCCGTCGTCCGTGACGAGGAACTCGTCATGTGCCGATTCGACTCGTGGGGCGCAAGGATCTAGACCCTTCCCCCACTCATACAAGAGTTCAGATTGGGTTTGCATTAGCTACAAATTCCATCCCACCTCGCTAAGATAAGTCTTACTACGGTCCCAACAATGAACCCAATTTACAATTCAGTGAGTTATGGGCCGGTCGAGAACGATACCGGCCGATTAAAAAGGTGGTTACGCTGGGACGGTATTTCGGGATCGTGTGGTCCACAACAATCAAACGAAGGACCGCGATTAGCCCCGGAGATCCGGCTCCTGATCGACGGGCACATGGACCGTCGTCGTCGTCTGTGTGTAGCTTTGTAGCGTGTCATACCCACACTCTCGGCCGATGCCGGAACGCTTGTACCCGCCGAAGGGACTTCCGGTGATGGTCCGGCCATAATATTTGTTGACCCGGACGCTCCCGGCGTCGATATCGGCAGCTGCTCGCTGCGCTAGCGCACCGTCTGTGGTCGCGATCCCCATCGCCAGGTCGTAGGGAGTATCGTTTGCGAGTCGAATCCCCTCCTCGTAATTACTGAACGGAATTACAACTTCGACCGGGCCGAAACTCTGCTATGTGATTATCGAAAACGCGAACCCATTCGAGGAGCGTTTGGCTGGGCGTTTCTGGAGTTGTGTTTGACCACGTGTTGTTGAATCCTGTCCTCGCTGCGTCCACCGCCGCGTCGACGTCTTCTTCGTCGCATTGGGGGACGGTCACGATGCACTCGTCCACGACTGGATCGCTTGTTTCGAACGTTTCACCGCTCACAGCCGGGGTCGATGATCCATTGATCCACGCGTTGAACGTCCCGGTAGAACGTGCGTCGTCGATCGCGCATTGGTGATTCATCTTGTACGCCGGTTGTATAGAAGTATACCATGTTCAGTTTGCTGTATCAGAATGATTCTAAATAAATCGATATAAAATTGCTCCTGAGTGGATTCTCTTCAATATCATTGCATTTCATCTTATAAGCGATGAAATATTGAAAGTCTGTGTATGCGGGGTCGTTCATTATCCGGCTTAGTACTGTTAAGCTTTGCGTCGATAGGGATCGGTGGGATCCAGCGCCAAGTTGTCGGGACCGGAGCGAAAGCTAGGAACTTGTGGTCAATGCCATCGAGTCTTGATTGAGGCGTGGATTTCTATATACAGCACAAATTCGCCCCGAAGGATTTATGTGTTTTCCATATCGACGATCTTTGCATGG
>NZ_JBAWAC010000570.1:0-4491 GCF_049589095.1 Haladaptatus sp.
TGACGGTAACGGTGACCGTACCGTTCGGAAGGGTCGGAACGCCCGACTTCGTCGGATCGACGGTGAGCGTGTCACCATCGAACGAGACGCCGTCGGTCCGGTTCCGCCGCTGAAGAACTGGCCGCTCGTGTCGTCGAGCGTGACTTGGAGGCTCGACCCGTCAACTCCGGTCATCGCGTCGTCGATATCGACGTGAATCGCCGTCAAATCGTCCGTCACCGTCCCGGTCGGCACGGGGTTGCTGAACGCCGGGGGCGTCGTATCGACGCCGAACGAGAACTCGGTCGTGTTCCGGTTGTCGTCCGTATCGTTCGCCGCGACGGTGACGTTCACGTCGCCGTCGGCCAGCGTGATTCCCGCTGCCGAGGGGTCGACGGTGAGCGTGTTCCCGTCGAACGAAACCCCGCTGTGGGCCGTTCCGACCGCGTTCAGTTCGGTTCCGGACGAGTCCGTGACCGTGATGCGAATCGAACTCCCGTTCACGCTCCCGGTCGCATCCGCGACGTCGATACGCATCGTGGATTCGTTGTCGGTGACCGTCGTGTCGGCGGGAGCGGGATCGCTGAACGTCGGCGGCGTCGTGTCCACCGTCACCGTGTCGGATTGCCCGCTTGCGCCGTCGTTGCCTGCATCGTCGCGGGCCTCGGTCAACGTCGCGGTGTAGGTGCCGTCACCGCCCGCGTACGTCGTCGTGTACTCGTACGGACCGCTCCCCGACTCGGTAAACGAGGTGAGCGTCGTCGTTCCGCTCGGGGTCGAAAGGGTGACGGAAACGGCGTCGAGTCGTTCGCCGCCGTTAAACGATAGCTCGACCGTTCCGCCGCCGGTATGTCGCACGTCGAATCCGGTGATGGAGGGAGACACCGTATCGACCGAGAACGCGTGTTTCGTCGCCGCCAGTTCGTTTCCGACGGCGTCGGTCGCGTTCTCGACCGTGATGTTTCCGGTCGTCGTCTCGTTGTCGTCCACGATGGTGACGGTTCCCGTCCATATCGTGTCGCTGTCGTAACTCCCGCTGACGACGTACGTCCGGTTCAGACCCGTCACCCGAACGGACGGGTCGACGCTCCGATTCATGCGCTCGTCGAACGTGACGGTCACCGTCCGTGACGTCCCGGCATCGGTGTCGTTGATTTCGCCGTCGCCTATTTCGACGTTCGTCGCGGTCGGCCGCGTCGTATCCTTCGTCACCGTCGTCCCCGCTGTGTACCCCTCGCTGTTCGGATAGCCGCCGTCCAACGCGAGCGCGGTGACGGTAATCGTCCCCGTATCGTCCAGCGTCGAAACGTCGATACCGGTGACGGTAACCGAATCCGAACCGTTCGCGACGCTCCGATTCTCGACAACAGAGTCCGTCCCGTCCGAGATCTTCACGCTCACCGTATCGGCTTCCGAGTCGGAGACGAGGTTCACGGTGACGTCGTAGTCGTCCTGATTTTTCCGCGTGATGTTCGCCGCGTCGGTGGAATCGGGTTTGGCCGGTCCCGTCGTATCGACCTGAAACGTGTTCGAACTGTCGGCAGCCATCACGTTGCCCACGTCGTCGGTCGCACCGGAGATTTCGATGGCTCCGGTCGCCTGCTCGTTGTCGTCCGCGATGGTGACGGTCCCGGTCCACGTCGTATCGTCGTCGAAACTCCCGTTGACGGCGTACGTCCGGTTCAAATTCACGATCCGAACCGTCGGGTCTGCGCTCGTATCGATGCTCTCGTTGAACTCGACGGTCACCGTCTGTTGGGTCCCGGCGTCGTAGGTTCCGATGGGTGCGTTCGAGATGCTCGCGTCGGTGACGCCGGGAAGACCTGTATCCTTCGTCACACTTACGCCAGAAGCGCTGTTCGAATTCCCGGCGTAGTCAGTCATCGTCGCATCGATGGAAACCGTTCCGTCGGCGATACCGGAGGTACCGATGCCGGTGAACGTGACCATTTCACCGGTCGAGTCGCCATCCGACTCGGCCGTGACCGTGGTACTCTCGGTCACCGCGCCACCGGCAAGCAATAGCTGTACGGTTCCGGCCTCGTGGTCGTCGGGCAGGGTGACCGAAACGTCGTACGCCCCCCGATTGCTCGCGTTGATGTCCGGTGCGGAGATTCCCGTCGGTGCCCCCGGTTGCACCGTATCCTCCAGCGATTTAGCCGTCGTGTCCGCGGCGTTCCCGTACCGGTCGTAGACGTGCCCCGATTTCGCCGCGATGGTGTCGTTTTCTAGGTCACCCGCCGAGACGGAGGCGTCGAAGGTCACCGTCGCCGTGTCCGTGCCCGCCGTGTGGCTCACGGAACTGATATTCGTCGCGCCGCCTCCGTCGGCGTTAGTGAACACGAAATCGTCGGCGGTGAGTGCATTTCCGTCACCGTCCACGACGCTCTCGTTGAACGTGACGATGGCAGTGTCGTCGCCGACTTTCGCCTCGACGTGTTGCAGTCCCGGCGGAACGGTATCGACGGTAACGTTGTCGGACAGCACCGATGTCGATTGGTTGTCCACGGCGTCGTTCCCGATGTCGTCTTCCGCCGTGGTGATTTCCGCCGTGTAGTTGCCGTCGCTGCTGGTTGCGACGGAGGTGTCGTACGTGTAGGTCCCGTTGTCGTTCGTTTCAGTGAAATTACTGCCGTTGAGGGTTTTTGACTCGGGTCCAGTGATGCTGATAGTCGATGTGTTTACCTGCTCGTTCGTGGTGAAGGAGAAATCGAGCGTCTGACCGGTCGGGTTCGTAAAATTCACGTCCGAAACCCACGGTGGACTTCCGTCGATGTGTATCTGTGTCGATGAGCCGTTCGTCAGACTGTCACCGGTATCGAGTAGTCCGTCGTCGAGGGATTTATCATCGACAGCGTACACGTCGTACGTCCCGTCCAAGCCGGTGGTCTTCGTGGCGGGGAAATAGTCGTTGAAGTTGCTATCGCTGGTGGAAACGGAGACGTTCATGTACCCGTCGGACGCGTTGTAGAAACCGTCTCCGTTCTCGTCAAGAACGACGTAGACGTAGTGGTCACCGGAGAAACCGTATGTGTAATAGCCGAACGAATCCCCCGGCGCAATCGTCTCGTCCTCCCCATTGATGCCGATGCCGATGTTGTTTGCACCGCTCACCGATGGTGGTGTGGTTCCGACGACGACCATCAGCGCGATTACTACCAGAAGGGCCGCACGAATACGGCCGTGATTTCGTGACATAGTTATTGGATGGGGGAGACGATTGCCTACAGTTATCAAAATCGATACTATCGATTCGTTCGTGCGCTAGAGTCAGTACCTATACAAATTTCTTTGGATGTCTAGTCATCCGAATATTCAACGAAAGTGTGGAAAGTTAGATACCAACCTAGACCCGTTCTTCTCCTTATATTATTCCCCGGGCCACATCGTTCACCAGCGCGAACTCCACGTCCTGCTTCGCGCGTACGGACTCCACGAACGCCTCCAGATAGCGGAGTCGGGGCGGTTGCCCAGTCACCTGCGGGTGCATCGTCAGGGTGAACACACCGTCCTCGACGTTCTCGTACATCCAATCGAACTGCTCGTACCAGCCGTCGAAAACGGCTTCCTCGTCGGGCAACGGTCTGCCGCTTCGTCCGGGCGTGAACTGCAACGAGGGCCAGTCGTCCCGGTGCCACGACACCGGGAACTCCAGCAAGTCCGTCTCCTCGCCCGCCACATACGGTTCGTCGGAGTCGGCAGTCGGCAGTTCGCGCACCCGATACGGTTCGAAGTCGTGACCCATCAGGCTGGAGTCCCACTCGAAATCCAACTCCTGCAGGATATCGAGCGTGTGCGCCGAGAAGTCCCACGACGGTGATCGATACCCGGTCGGTTTCTCGCCCGTCAGGTCCCGAATCGTTTCGATGCCGCGCTCGAAGTCGGCGCGCTCGGCCTCCCTGCCCGCGAACTTTGCGGGCGGCGTGTGGTGCCAGCCGTGATGCTGGACGTCGTGACCGCGGTCGTGTACCTCTCCGCAGATTTCGGGAAAGCTCTCGATGGTGTGCCCCGGCGTGAACCACGTCGCGGGCACGTCCAACCGGTCGAACAGGTTGAGGATGCGCGGGGCGGCGACCTCAGGGCCGTACCGACCGCGCGAGAGTTTCACCGGGCTATCCGTCGCGCCGTGGCCGTGAATCCATCCCGAGACCGCGTCGAAGTCGAAGCAGAGGCAAACGGTTGCGTTGGACATTGGTTGGTGGGTCTCGTGGGAGGAAGATAAGGATTCGTGGGGGATTGTTGAAAATCGGTTCGAGCCGAAGGAAATCGGGCGGTTACTCGGCGGCTTTTGGAAACCGTTCGCTACCGTGGCGAGTCGGACTTCCGATAGATGACGTGGCCGCACGCTTTACAGTGGGATGCATCCGGGTCGTGGTAGGAGAGACCACACTGGGGGCACGTAACCTCGACCTTTCCCCTGTCCGTCCATTCCCGAACTATCTTCCCTGCCTGCCACGGGACGAGGATGATCGCGGCGAGCACGCCAGCCACCGTCACCCATCGCCCCATCCA
>NZ_JBAWAC010000571.1:0-5300 GCF_049589095.1 Haladaptatus sp.
GAACGGCTCCGTTGCGGCCATCTCACGCGCTTTCTCGCCGAACCGTAGCCCCGACTCCACCGACGACAGTTCCGACTCCAGTTCTTCCACGAGCGCGAGCGGAACGCCCGACACTTCCCGGACCCACGTCTCGCTCACCACGCGGTAGCCGAGGTTGGCGACGACCTCTACGATGTCGTCCGCTTTACCTTCGCAGACGGCGTACTCCGCGCCGCTTCGCTCGAACACCTGTCGGATCGTTTCCGGATGTGCCTCCGGCAATCCCAACGTTTCGAAGTTCCAGTCGGACGCGATATGTCCGACCGCCCAGTCCGTTTCCCTGAGTATTCGCTCGAATCGGGGGGCGTAGTGGCCCCCGCCGAAACCGACCAGTTGGCGCTCCCGGTGAGGGGCGACACCGCGCAGGTCGAGGATGGCGCGGGCGACGGCGCGGGCCGCATCGGGATCGCCCCACTGTTCGTCGTCGCTTCCCAGTTCGACGAACATCGAGGGAACGCCGACTTCGCTCGGCCCGTGGTGGGTGCACTCCATTCCGACGTCGTACCCCTCGGGCGCGTGCTCGTCGAACGCTTCGAGCAGTCGTGCGTGGGCGTTCGGACAGGCCTCGGCCACCGTTCTGTCGGTTCCACCGAACTCCGCCGGGCCGAAGTTGCCCGTGAAGTGGCCCGTCAGCAGCGGGCCGGTGTCTCCCGAATGACGCGAGGCGAACACGAGCATCTCCGGGTCCGAAAACGGTTCGGCGGCGTCCTCGATGTCGAGGTGGAGCGCGTCGAACTCCCGCAGTTCGAACCCGTCAGTTCGGTAGTAAGTGCCACCACCCTCGGCGTCGGGGCGGGATTCGTCTTCATGCACGTTCCACTCGGTTTCGGAGAGCAGGAACTCGCCGATGTGTTCGGAGGCGTAATCGGCCCTGCTGACGACGACGGCAATCACGAACGACCCTCCGGACGCACGGCGAAAAAGTCCGTCGAACCCGGAAAGCGTTAAACCTGGGGGGAAGTGTGTTCCACCATGAAGATCCTCGCTCCAGCCGATGGCTCCGAATGTAGCATGCGCGCGCTCGACTTCGCTATCGAGTTCGCACGACGATACGATGCCGATCTGAGCGTCGTCCACTTCACGGACGTTCGCGGGGAGGATACCGACCGGTTGCAAACGCGGATCGACGAGAAACTGGCCGACTCCGGGGTCGAGAGCGACACGTCCGTGTCGGTGGACGTCCATCTCGCGAGCCTGAAGGTGTCGGACCGGATCGGAAAGGACATCATCGCCGTGGTCGAGGACGACGACTACGACCACGTCGTCATGGGCCACCACGGCACCGGCCGCATCGGGGCGTTCCTCCTCGGAAGCGCCGCGAAGACCGTCCTCGAATCGTGTGACGTTCCCGTGACGACCGTTCCCTGATGCCGCCACCCGTGGTTCTTTCGTCGGGCGAGTTCGGCCAAAAAATCACATCCGGCACAGAGGGAACCACTTAATTAGAGCCATTTTGAAAATACCACCACGATGACCCCGCTATCCTCAGTTCCGATGGCAATTCTACCACCAGTGTGGGAAAATTCCCTCCTGCTCCTCGCATCGTTTCTCCTACTTCTCCTCGGCGCGGAGGTGTTCACCAACGCGGTCGAGTGGCTCGGCCGCCGACTCGGCGTGAGCGAAAGCGCGACGGGGAGCATCCTCGCGGCCGTGGGTACCGCGCTCCCCGAGACGATGATCCCGATCATCGCCGTCTTCGGGAGTGGCGGGGGGACGAAAGCCGCCGAGGAAGTCGGCGTCGGTGCCATCCTCGGTGCGCCGTTCATGCTCGCCACCATCGCCATGTTCCTCGTCGGCGCGAGCGTTCTCTACTTCGGGACGCGCCGGACACACGGTCAGGAGATGTATTTCAACGAGAAGTCCACCCGTCGTGACCTCTCCTTTTTCCTCGTCGGCTACACGCTCGCGTTTCTCGCCGCGTTGATTCCGAACGACACGATTTCCCACGGTATCGGCGCGGTGCTCGTCCTCCTCTACCTGTTCTATCTCTACCGTTCGCTCAAGAGCGGCGAACTGGTCGAGGGAGAGGACTTGGACGACCTGCATCTCGGGTTGATGATCGAGGGAGTCATCGACCGCTTCCCCGGACGGAACACGGACAGTAACCACTCCGGCAACCCTCACTCGGTCCTGGTCGCGGTGCAGACGCTCATCGCGCTCGGCCTCATCATCGGCGGCGCGCAGGTGTTCGTCTCCCAGACGCAGTGGGTCTCCGAGGAGGTGCTCGGCATTCCAACGGCCATCGTCGCGCTCCTCATCGCGCCGCTGGCGACCGAACTCCCCGAGAAGTTCAACAGCATCATCTGGATCTCCCGCGACAAGGACACCCTCGCGCTCGGGAACATCTCCGGTGCGATGGCGTTCCAGGGGACGCTTCCCGTCACGTTCGGCATCCTCTTCACCTCGTGGGACCTCAGTCTTTCGTGGGGAACATCGGGATTCCTGAACGGACTCTCCGCGATCCTGGCGATCGTCAGCGGCGGCCTGCTGTACCTCCGCGCACGCCGGATCAACGGGCAGAAGATGACGGCGCGACCGTTCCTCGTCGGCGGGTTGTTCTACCTGCTGTTCATCGCCATCGTCGTCTACCACGTCGTGGTCCTCGATGTCGGCGGTATCGCAGGTCACTGACCAGTCTGGTCAGATGGAATAGCTTAATTGACCCCCATCGGAACTAAAATCCATAATGTCTCTTCCAGTCACAGGCTATATGCCGCCGCTCGCGCTTTCGGGGTCGTGGACGAAAGGACTGTTACTGCTCGCGTCCTTCGGTCTTCTTCTACTGGGTGCAGAGGTGTTCACGAACGGCGTCGAATGGCTCGGCTATCGCCTCGGTATCTCCGAGAGCGCGACGGGGAGTATCCTCGCCGCAATGGGGACCGCGCTCCCCGAGACCACGATTCCGGTCATCGCCATCTTGAAGGGTGGAGAAGGGGCTTCCGACGTGGGGGTCGGTGCCATCCTCGGTGCACCGTTCATGCTCGCCACCATCGCCATGTTCCTCGTCGGCGCGAGCGTCTACTACTTCGCCGACCGCCGCTCCAACGACACCGACCTTCAGTTCAACCAGGGGTCGACGAAACGCGATTTGACGTTCTTCCTCATCGGCTACTCGCTGGCGTTCATCGCCGCGCTCATCCCCCGAAACACCGAAATCGCCACGGTTCCGATCCGTGACTTCATCGCCATCTTCCTCGTTCTGCTGTATCTCGGCTACCTCTATCTCTCGCTTCGGGCAGGCGAACTCGCGGACGACGACGACATGGACGACCTCCACGTCGGATTGGCCGTCGAAGGAATCCTCGAACGGTTCGGTAGCGGACCCGACAAGGACCACAGTTCCGACCCGCACTTCGTCCTCACGGCGCTTCAAACGCTCATCGCGCTCACCTTCATCGTGATCGGTGCTCGGTTGTTCGTCGACCAAGTGGAGTGGGTGTCGAGTTCCATCGGAATCCCGTACGCCATCGTCGCGCTCATCATCGCACCCATCGCGACGGAGCTTCCGGAAGCGTTCAACAGCGTCCTCTGGCTGGCACGTGACAAGGACACCCTCGCGCTCAACAACATCACGGGCGCGATGGCGTTTCAGGGAACGCTCCCCGTCACTCTCGGTATCCTGTTCACCCCGTGGAACCTGAACCTCACGTGGGGGACGCCGGGATTCCTGAACGCGATTTCCGTGCTGTTCGCCATCGCCGCCGGATGCATCGTCCTTTTCCGCGCCCGCCGCGTCGGCGAGGGAGACTTCAACCCCACGCCGTTCCTCGGAAGCGGCGCCTTCTACGTCGTCTTCCTCGCACTGGCGGTCTACTTCGTCATGCTCGGGGCGTAACCGTCCCCCGACTCGTACACCTCTTGTCCCTTCGACCGTCCGATTAAGTCCCTCCCCTTCCTTTTGCCGCCATGAACGTTTACGGACTGCTCGGCAACCCGGTGGGTCACTCCCGTTCCCCGCCGATGCACGAGGCCGCGTACGACGAACTCGACATGGACGCCCGCTACGTCACCTTCGAACCGGACGCTATCGCCCCGGCGATCGAGGGCGCGAAGGCGCTCGGGATTCGCGGACTGAACGTCACGATCCCGTTCAAGGAGGACGTCCTCGCGCACGTCGAACCCGATTCGCTCGCCGAACGCATCGGCGCGGTGAACACCGTCGATTTCTCCACATCCCCGCCGACGGGTCACAACACGGACGCGGCGGGTGCGCGGCGAGCGTTCGAGCGACACGACGTTTCACTCGACGGGAAATCCGCGGTCCTCGTCGGTGCGGGTGGCGCGGCGCGGGCGGTCGCGTTCATGCTCGCCGACGAGGGTTCGACCGTCGCTATCGCCAATCGGACCGTCGCTCGCGCGACGTCGTTGGCCGATGCGGTGAACGGCGTCGGTGGCGAGGAAACTGCGACGGCACACGGGTTGGACGAACTCCCGGAACTCGTCGCGGACGCGGACGTGCTGGTCAACGCGACGAGCGTCGGGATGGACTCGGACGAGACGCCCGTTCCCGCCGACGCGCTCCACGCCGACCTCGCGGTAATGGACGCCGTGTACAGCCCGCTCGAAACGCGCCTGCTCCGCGAGGCGTCCGCGCGCGGGGCGACGACCATCGACGGCGCGTGGATGCTTCTGTTTCAAGGGGTCGTCGCATTTGAACTATGGACCGGTCGAGATGCACCGGTCAAGCGGATGGACGCCGCCCTGCGAAGACGGCTTTAAGTGAAGGGACTTTGTACAGTCCTGTAATGGGGCTTATCACACGGCTGAAATCGTTGCTCGGTCTTGGCGATGAGCGGTCGAAAACGCGCAACCGTGACAACGGAGTGACAATCGAGCGTGAACCGACCGAGACGAGAGCACAGCCCGACGTGGAATCAGAGAAAGCAGTGAAAGTGTCCGAGGAGTCCCCCGCGGAAGACACGACCGTTTCGACCGAGGAACCGGTCGATACGGGGGAACCGACCGACCATATCGAGGAGGCAGAGCCAGACACAGCCACTGAACCAGACACAACCGCTGAAGCAGACACAGCCACTGAATCCGAGACGACTGCGGAACCAGACACGGCCGCGGAACCGGCGGAGGCGACCGGACCGTCCGCCGAAGCTGGGCAACCGGCACAGACCGAAGCGACCGAACCGGAACCGGAGCCTGACGCCGTTTCGGACGAGGAGGAAGCCGAAGAACCGGAAGCCGAAGAACCGGAAACCGAAGAACCGGAAACCGACGAAACGGTCGAAGAAACGGCGGACGAATCGGAG
>NZ_JBAWAC010000572.1:0-5844 GCF_049589095.1 Haladaptatus sp.
GTTCGATCTCATCGTCAACCGCCGCCGCGACCGTTCGGGAGATCTCCGTCAGCGGGACCGTTGTCCGCTCCTCCCGAAAGAGCGTGTAGATGATGAGACGTGGTTCTTCGTCTGCGAGGACCGAGAGAAGTCGGGTGACGGAGTCCGTGGTATCGATGACGAGCGAGGAGGTTCGGTAGGGCTCGTCGTCCTCGGCGGGTGGCGGTTCCGATGACAGGGGTGACGACTCGGAGGGATCCATTCACACGGATTACTATCAGTATCGGCATTCTTTCTCTGGTTTCGTTTTCACCCTCTTTTAGAGGGGGCGGCTCTCAACACACAACCCTCGGTGCGACGGATGCCGGAAGGAAGCCACCGCCGAAATGATTGTAAATATGAATAATGATTATACGTGCAGTCTACGACATACGTCGTGATGACTGGTCACAATCTGCATGATTATGACAGCGAGCGGGAGACGTTCGAGTGGGACGACATCTATGCGGACGCCGACTGGAACGCGCCCGAACGGTTGAACATCGCGCACGAGGTTTGTGACCGCCACGCGAACGACCGGGGGAAAGTCGCACTGTACTATGCGGGCAAGAACGGCGAGCGCGAGACGCTCACGTTCTGGCAACTCGCGGAGCGATCGAACCGTTTCGCAAACGTCCTCTCGGAGCACATCGATTCGGGCGACCGCGTGTTCTCCTACCTGCCGCGGATTCCCGAGCACTACGTCGCGCTCATCGGGACGCTCAAGGCGGGCGGCGTCTGGGGCGGCATCAACGAACGGTTCGGTCCGGACGGCATCGCCTATCGACTGGACGACTGCGATGCGAAGGTGGTCATCACCACGCCGGAAAACAGGGAGACGATGGACAAGGCGCTCGAAGACGCCCCATCGGTCGAACACGTCATCGTCATCGGGGAGCAGCGAACCGGGACACAACGGGACGACATCGACTACCACTCCGAGATGGCGAACGCGAGCAAGGAGTTCGAGATGGCCGAGACGGGTGGCGAGGATAACGCGCTGCTCTACTACACGAGCGGCACGACGGGACTGGCGAAGGGTGTCCTCCACAAACACCGCTGGGTCGCGGGCGTCGCCGCGACCCAGAAGTTCGCCGTCGATTTGCAACCAGGAGACTGCTACTGGTCCACGGGCGATTTGGGGTGGTTGACCGGGCCCATTAACACGCTCGGCGCGTGGTTCTGGGGGGCGACTCAGTTCACCTACGAGGGCGAGTTCGACCCCGAAACGTGGGCGGACCTGCTGGACGAGTTCCCCATCTCGGTGCTGTTCAGCGTCCCGACGGCCTACCGCATGCTCCGCGAGAACGAATCCGTGCTGGAGGGCGTGGACCTCGACCTCCGTCACGCGCTCTCCATCGGCGAACCGCTGTCGGCGGGCGTGGTCGCGTGGGGCGAGGACACGCTCGGCGTCACCATCCACGACACCTACGGCCAGACCGAGACGGGCAACATGATCATCAACAACTACCCGACGATGGAGGTGCGGCCGGGAAGCATGGGTAAGCCGCTGCCGGGCATCGAGGCCGCCGTCGTGGACCCGGAGACCGGCGAACCGCTGGAACCGGGCGAGACGGGCGAGATCGCCGAACGCGGGAACTATCCGTGTTTCTTCGCGGAGTACTGGAACAAGCCCGATAAAACTGCGGACTGCTTCGTCAATGACTGGTACCTTTCGGGCGACTTGGGCCATCTGGACGAGGACGGCTACTTCTGGTTCGAGGGGCGTGCCGACGACGTCATCCTGAGCGCGGGCTACCGCATTGGTCCCTTCGAGGTCGAGAGTTCGCTCGGCGAACACCCCGCCGTCGCGGAGGCCGCCGTGGTTCCCAAGCCCCACCGCGAACGCGGCAACATCGTCAAGGCCTACGTCGTCCCGAGCGCGAGCGCGGACCCGTCGGACGAACTCGTCGAGGACATTCAGAACCACGTCAAACAGGAACTGTCCGCTCACGAGTATCCCAGAGAAGTCGAGTTCGTGGACGAACTGCCGAAAACGGTGACCGGAAAGATCCGCCGGACGGAACTGCGCGACCAAACCGAGGATTAGTTCTTCGGGACGAATCGGGCGACGACCAACACGTTGTCGTCGTCCCAACCGCCGATATACACTGCACCGTCGGCGACGGCCAGGCCGCCCTGGAACTTCATGCCGGATCCCTCGTCTCGCCACACGCGTTCGCCCGTCTGGGGACTCAACACACCGAGCGCGTCCCCGTCGCTGAAAAACTCTACTGGAAGATAGATCCTGTCGGACCTTGCGGCGATGACGTCCGTGTATCCCAATTTGTCCTCGTCCGAGGACCAACACGCAGTCCCCTCTTCCGCTGTAAACGCGTGCAGTGTTGAGGTGTCGCCCCGTCCTCCACCCGCGTACACGTGGCCACCGTCCACAGCGATGATTTCGACGTTTCCGACCCGACGTTTCCAGCGTTTTTTCCCCGTCTTCGCGTCGAGGGCGTGCACGTGCCCGTCTTCCGACCCGGCGTAGACGGTACCGGCGGCAACCGCGATGTCACAGGAAACGCGACCATCTGTTTTGTAGCGCCACTTCCGTTGGCCGGTCTTCGCGTTCAGCGCGTAAACGTAGGTGTCGTCGCTCCCGACGTACACGACACCGTCGGAGATTGCCGGTGTGCTCTCGGTTTGGAGGCCGGTCGTGAACCGCCACCGTCGTTCCCCCGTCTTCGTGTCGAATACGGAGAGAAACAGGCGTCCGAAGATGAACACAGTGTCCTCTGTCGCCTGTATCCTTCCCGAGATACTGCTGGATTCGGCGGTCAGTTCGGTCGTCCACACGCCATCGCCGGTTTCCGTGTCGAGCGCGCGAAGCGACTCGTCGCTCACGATGAACAGCCGATTTCCGGCGACCGCCACCCGCGAATTCACCGGAACGGTCACTCGCCAGCGATGCTCCCCCGTCTCCGCGTCCACGGCGTGCACCTCGTCGTCGTAGTTGGTCGCATAGACGGTTCCGTTCGCGACGACGGGGTCCGGGGCAGCTGCGTGCCCGCCCGTCGTAAACGTCCAATCGAGCTTCAAGGGTGGCCTCGGACTGTCTGCGGACGGCACCGATCGCGTGTTCTTCGAGCCACCCGACGCACTCGGCCATCCCGACGTTCCGGGGGTCGCGTCCGAATCGATGGCGCACTCCGCTGGTGGTTTCGGAGTCTTCTGCTTCGAGTGGCCCATCAGACCGGAGCAGCCGGCACCGAGGGCGATTCCGCCCGTAACGAGGAACGCGCGGCGGTTCATGCGTCCCCCTCCGCGAACCGGATGATGCTCCCGTACTCCGTCGCCACGAACACCGCGTCTCCCGCGATTGCGGGGCCTTCGAGCGTCGCGTTTTCGTTGGTATCGGAGAGGAAGAATTGACTGTCGTCCTGATTCCCGAGGTCGCCCCACAACTTTTCGCCAGACGACGAGTCGAGTGCGCCAGCACCGATGTACACCGTTTCGTCGGTGACGACTGGCGCGCTCTCCATCGGGACACGATGTTCCATCGTGTCCATCGAGGCCCGATTCACGAACCGCCACTGTTCGGTACCATCCTCGGCGGAGATTGAGTAGACGTTTTTCGCGCCGATGTAGACGCTTCCATCGTGGACCGCAGGCGCACTTACCGGTCGGCGGTAGCCGAACGCGAACTGCCACCGTTTCGTTCCATCTGACGGATCGACTGCGTGGAGCGAGGTATCGGAGACGAAGACGGTTCCGTCCGCGACGACCGGCGCGCGCGGCGGTTCGTAACTAAACCTGTCCTGTGAGAATTCGTACCGCCAGCGTTCTCCCCCGTCGTCGCGGGAGAGCGCGAGAAGGTTGCTGCTGGTCGTACGGCCGTTCTGTCCGATCCCGGTCGAGACGTACACCGTGTCGTCCGTAACGGCCGGTTTCGACCGAATCCGCCACGTTTTCTCGGAAAAGAACGACCCGAGCGTTCGTTGTCCGTACCGCCATTCGAGCTTCCCGTCCGTCCGCCGAAACGCGTGAACCGACCCGTGTCGGTCGCCGACGTAGACGTGGTCGCCAGCGACGGCCGGTGTTCCAACCGGTGCGCTCGTCGTGGTTCGCCACCGAACCGAACCGGACGCGGCGTCGAACGCCGTCAGTGCGCGGTCGGTCGACCCCGCAAATACGAGTCCGTCGGCGACCGCTGGCGTTCCGGTTCCTCCCTTCGGAAGCGTTGCCGACCACTTCGTTTTTCCAGTCGTTGCGTCGAGGGCGTACAGTTTGCCGTCGGCATCGATGGTGAATCCGCTGGGAAGTCCAGTCGCGACGAATACCGTTCCGTTCGAAACGACGGGACTAGAGGTCGTCCCATGGAGTATGTTCTTCTTCTCGTCCTCCGATTCGACGCGTTCCCACAGTTTCCACACGTGCATCGGTGGGTTCGTTCGCGGTGCGCTCTTCGAGCGGGTGTAACCCGTGTTCGTCGGCGTCCCGTGGGCGACCGGCCACTCGTCCGATGGCCAATCGAGTGCCGCGGTCGCGGGTGTCGAACTGGAGGAAGCACACCCGGAAATGGCGGTCACTCCACCGGCACCGAGACCGGCGAGGAACTGCCGCCGAGTCGGACGCTGGAAGGGCATGTCAGTTGCGCCGATTACTACGGCCCCTATATGAGCTTTCTGTGCGCCACCTCCTCCCTCTGATAAATTGATCGCCGCCAGTAGCTTGATACTCCTGTCAACCGATGACCCTTTTCATCCGACCCATGTCACAGAACAGACGCCCGATTTACATCGGCACGGAACCGGATGACGCGACGTGTGAACGCCACGGACAGATGGAGCGACAAGCGCCGGTCGTCACCTTCGACGGCCACATTCACGCCCTCACGAAACCCGTCTCCGTCTGTAACTGTCCGGAGTGCTGTCTCGAAATCGCCCGCGAGAGCGGCGGTCCCAGCCAAACCGAACAGGACGCCTTCGAGTCGTGTTGGCGTCAGTTGGTGGACGCAGAGTGGCGAAACGGTCTCCAACGGCTGTTCATCGACCTCGGACGCGGCGCGGTCGAGGACGACACCATCCACATCCACGAGAAACTGGACGCCGAGGAGATTCCGAACTACCTGCGCGATTCCGAGGAGTGGACCGTCCAGACGATGGGAAATTCGAGCGCGGAGTGAACGTCGCGGCGAAATCACCGATTCCACCCGATACACTGAAGCAGAGAGCGATTGTCCGGATTCTGTGGTT
This sequence comes from Haladaptatus sp., assembly GCF_049589095.1. Classification (NCBI taxonomy): domain Archaea; kingdom Methanobacteriati; phylum Methanobacteriota; class Halobacteria; order Halobacteriales; family Haladaptataceae; genus Haladaptatus; species Haladaptatus sp. The sequence goes on from NZ_JBAWAC010000572.1 coordinate 5,217, forward strand.
CGTTTTCGTGGTACGGAGAAAGCGACCACTCGGAGATTCGCCATGACACTGCTGTCCCTCGACTCGTCCCGACCTGTTCCGTTGCTTCCCATCCCAGGAGCCAGGGTCCTGCAATCGACGTTTCTACTGGTGGTTCTCGTCTTCGCCGTGTGGTTTCTCTGGCGGATCGCCCCCAGATTAAAGCGTCGAACCGACCCACGCGTGGTGGACGTCTTTCTCCTCGTCGTGAGTGGCATCGTCGCGCTCCTCATCGGCCAGTATGCGTTGTCGCTCTGGCCGAGCGCACGACCGAACGCGCCGAACGTGGACCTACGGTCCACCGGTATCCGCGTCCTCATCACGGTCGGCGTCGTCGCGGCGGCCTACATCGGATCGGGCATGCTCGTCCGGGCCGTGGATCGATTTACCACGGAGACCGGCCAACTCACGGGACATCAGGGTGAAGTCTTCTCCCGCCTCACCGAGGTCGGCGTGTACCTCCTCGCCGCGCTGTTGTTGCTGAGCGTCTGGCGGGTGGACGTCCGTGCGTTCCTCATCGGTGCGGGGTTCCTCGGCATCATCATCGGCCTCGCCGCGAACGAAACGCTGAGTGCCCTCATCGCCGGGTTCACGCTCATGTTCTCACGGC
>NZ_JBAWAC010000573.1:0-5528 GCF_049589095.1 Haladaptatus sp.
ATCCACCGCTGTCTCCGAGTTCGACGCTTCGGCGTCGAACTCGCTTGCGGGTTCCGTTTGCGTTCCCGTCTCCATTTCCACATCGACGGCGGACGTGTCGAGCGACACGTCCACGTCGAGCGTTACATTGCCGGCTTCGTCCGGCGACATGTCGAGCGTGCCGACCTCCTCTTGCTCGCCCGCGACGACGCGGGCCGCATCGAGCGCCACGTCCTGCAACTCGGCGAGGTACGGCGTCGACGTCCGATAGTGGTCGAGCGCCAGCGGAACACCGGCGGCGAGGCCGGTGTCCACGTCGGCGGCTTCGAGCGCCTGCCGCAGGTCCTCCCCGCGCTGGCCGGAGTCGAGCGCACCGGCGAACGTGCGAATCCGGTCGAGGGTCTGTTGTGCCGTTTGGACCGTCCAGCGGTCGCGGGTTTCGGCGTCGACCGCGTTCATGCTCTCCGGTCGGATCGAGGTGTACACCAAGTCCGAGTCATCGGGCTGGAACGTCCGTGCCTTGCCCGTCACGGCGACGAACATCGGCGCTTCGGCGCGTTCGAGGAACGCGAGCGCGTCAGGCTGGTACTGGCCAGCGTAGACGACGAACCCGCCGGTCGGGTCCACGATGCGGGCGCGGAGCACCTCGTCGCCGACCTGCTCGATTTCGGTCAGCACCCCGACGACGAACAGGCGGTTGATTCGCGCGCCAGTCGGTGTGACGACGTAGTTCGGCGCGCGCTCCTCGTCGCTGTCGGAGTGTTCGAGCGATGAGCCGTCGTACTCGGCGGCGAAGATTCGCCACGCGACTTCCCGGCGGCCGACGCCACCCTGCGAACTCATGTGTCCACCTCCGCGAGGAAGGCCTTCGCACGGTCGGCCGGGTTGTCGTCCGTCTCGGTGAACTCGGTCGCTTCGAGGTTCGCGCCGTAGTCGTCCACCGAGAGGTTGCCCCGGACGCGGTACTCGTGGCCGACGATCTCCTCGCGGATGCTGTCCGCGACGACTTCCTGGTCCATCGCGTCGCGGGCCTGCTGGCGGGCCTTCTCCAGACCGCCGCCGTACACTTCCGCGGTGAGGTCGGCGTCCAGAATCGCGGTGACGGTTCCCGTCCCGTCGTCCACGATGGCTTTCACACGTAGGTCGTCCTGCCCGTCGACCTGCCCGTGGCTTCGGCACTGGCCCTTCTGCACCACGCGTCCACACTCGGGACAGCGTTGGATGAGGCCGGAGCCGTCACGAACGGCCACGATGTTGCCGAGGACTTCCACGTCGAACGCGCCGCCCGTCTCGACCGCTTCGCGGACGGACATGCGCGTCGCGCTGTCGTTCACGTCCACCTCGCGCGCGAGGGGTGAAACGGTTGTGTACTCCGAGAAGTTGATCGACGGCACGCCGCGGAACTCGCGGATGTAGACGTTGTCCACGCGAATCTCCGCGCCCTCCGTCACTTCGTCGCGCGCTTCCCAGTCGGTGAACGGGAGTCGCGCCGACTCGTCGGCGACGATGCCGCTCTTGATCTCGGTCTCCCCGTCGCGTCCGTCGATGACTTTGCTCTCGACTTCGAGAACCGTCACCTCCAGTGCGACGCCGCGGTCGCCGGGTCGAACCTCCGCCAACGTCGCGTCGCCGCCGACCTCGTACGGCACGTCGAGTTCGGTGTTCTCGCGCGCGATGTTGGTGCTGTCCCCGAGGTTGAGTTCGGGGTTACCCTCCCATTCTCGCACGCCCGCGTTGCCCGCGGTGATGACCTCACCCGGACTGAGGCTGAAGTCGTTCCACGCCGTGTAGGAAATCTTCCCGGTTTCGTCGGCCAGTTCCCCCTCGAAAATCGTCTGATCGTTGCCCTGATAGCGGATCGAGCGCTGGCCGACGGTGAGCACCTTCGCGGTGATCGTGACGTTGCCCATGTCCGTCGTCACGTCGGCGATGTCGGCCGTCGAGGGCGAGGAACTGCTCGAACTGCCGTCGCCGTACTTTCGTCGAAGGCTCTGTTTGGCTTCGTCTACCGGCACACTGTACTCGATGAGGTTCTGCAGGTCTGCTTTGACCTCCTCTTTGTCTACGCCGAGGTCGGAGGCGAGCGCCTCGGCATGGTCGTCAACGTTCATCACCCGAAGTTGGGACGGGATGGATTAAAAGTGTTCGTCGTCGCTAGAAGTGTGAGCGGGAATGGAGGTGGAATCGAAATCGACCGAAATTCGCTATCGCCCGGCAAATCCCCACGCGAAGACCAACCCGATCAGCATGACTGGAACGCTTCCGTACGCTAGTATCGGGCCGAGTGCGGTGCTACCGTGCGAACCCAGAATTCCACCGAAAACGAGGAGATATATCGAAACGAGGAGGATACCGATGCCACCGAGTTGGCTCAATTTTGCTTCCATGTCTTGTTCGTGAAGAAAACGAAACAGTTTGGGAAATAAGTGTTTATTTTCACATCTTAGACAGCAACACGAGCGTCTCGAACATTCTCACCAAGACCAAATTCATTCCGACAAAGCGACCGTTCCTCCTTCTGAGACACCGAAAACGGTTTTCTCCCGTGAGCCGTACTCCGGAACATGCACGTGGTCGTCAACGCCGCGATGAGCGCCGACGGTAAACTCTCCTCCTGCCAGCGCGAACAGGTCGCCATCAGCGGCGCGGACGACTTCGACCGGGTTGACGACCTTCGGGTGGAAAGCGACGCCATCGTGGTCGGCGTCGGGACCGTCCTCGCGGACGACCCCTCCCTGACCGCCGACGATGGAGCAAACCCGACACGCATCATCGCGGACTCGCGTGCGCGAACCCCGCTCGACGCGCAGGTGTTGGACGACAGGGCGGATACCCTGATTTTCGTCGCCGAAAGCGCACCGACTCGGAACGTCCGAGCACTGCGCGGGGCCGGGGCGGACGTCGTCGTCGCCGGAAACGGTCGCGTTTCGCTCCGCCGGGCGTTTTCCGAACTCGAATCTCGCGGCACCGAACAGATCATGGTCGAGGGCGGCGGCGAACTCATCTTCTCGACCTTCGAGGCCGAACTGGTGAACGAACTCCGCCTCTACGTCGGGTCGCTGGTCATCGGCGGCCGGGACGCGCCGACGCTCGCGGACGGCGAGGGCTTCGTGGAGAGAAACTCGTTTCCGGACCTCGAACTCGATTCGGTCGATACGATGGACGACGGCGTTCTGCTTCGCTACCTCGTCTCCTGACTGATTCGTCTCAGATCCAGCCTTCCTGCGCGAGCAGTTCGCCGTTCAGCACGCTCGCACCGGCGGCGCCGCGAATCGTGTTGTGGGCGAGGCAGTTGTACTGAATTCCCGTCGGGGTCTCCTGTACGCCGCCGACCGCGACCTGCATGCCGCCGCCGAGGGTGCGGTCGAGGCGGGGTTGCGGGCGGTCGGGGTCCTCGAACACCTTGATGAGCGGGTCCGGCGCGCTCGGGAGGTCGAGCGTGGTGGCGTTTTCGAAGGCTTCCTCGGCACTCGCCTTCGTGATCTCCTCGGTCGTCTCCGCCCACACGTTTTCGAGGTGGCCGTCCAGCGTCGGGACGCGATTACACGAGGCCGCCACGTCCACGTCGTGAAGCGAGATTTCGCTACCGTCGAAGGTGCCGAGCAGTTTCTGTGGCTCGTCCACCATCTTCTCCTCCTCGCCGCCGATGTGCGGGATGACGTTGTCGATGATCTCCATCGACGTGACGCCGTCGTAGCCCGCGCCGGAGACGGCTTGCAGGGTGGAGACGTGCACACGTTCGAGGCCGAACGAATCGAGCGCGGCCAGGGTGGGAACCATCGTTATGGTCGAGCAGTTCGGGTTCTTCACGAGCGCGCCGTCCCAGCCCCGTTCGTCGCGCTGGACTTCGATGAGGTCCAGATGCTCCGCGTTGACTTCCGGGATGACGAGCGGTACGTCCTCGGCCATTCGGTCGTTCGAGGAGTTCGAGGAGACGACGTACCCCGCCTCGGTGAACTTCGGTTCCACTTCGGCCGCGACGCCGGACGGGAGCGACGAAAAGAGGAGGTCCACATCGTCCGGGACGTCTCTCGGGTCGGTCGCGCGTACTTCGATGTCGCCGACGTACTCCGGGATGGGCGAGTCGATCCGCCACTTCGCCGCTTCGCGGTAGAGTTTGCCCGCGCTGTCCTCGCTCGCGGTTATCGTCGTCAGTTCGAAGTCCGGATGACCGTCGAGGAGTTGAATGAATCGCTGTCCGACCGCTCCGGTTCCGCCGAGAATTCCGACGTTAACACTCATGTGGAACTCGATAGCAGGAGTGTGCAAGTAGCTTTCGACGGTGTCGGAGTTTGCCGTGAGACCGATTGTCGTCCGTCGATTCTCGCGGCGATACGTGTCCCATGTTTGAACACTACGCTCATATATCGGTTGAAGCCTCTTGGAGAGCATGGAGAGGGATGTTGTCACATGTCAGGGGTGCGGCCGTGCATACTCGGCCCGCGTTCGAGACGACGGCACGTACGTCCTCCCGACGGACACGGGTACGTGTGAACGATGTGGAAGCGTCGAGTTCGATAGAGTCTCCAAGGAGATAGTCGAAAACGATTGAGCCGCTCAGCTCCGCAGAATCGATGAACAGTGCGACAGCACTGAGAAAATTATTCTTTCTTGCGCGTGACGTAGCCGGCGATGCGGTTGCGGACGCCCTTCGAGCCGATGTTGGTCAGCTTTTCGACGCTGTCCTTGTTCTGGCTGAAGTCCTTCGTGAATGCGGTCGGATATCGCTCCAACAGGATGTTCCCTGTCTTCTTGACGTAGTCGGGTTTGATTGCCATACCGAACTCTTTCCGATAGCGGGCCTTAAAAGCATTCGTTCGCGTCGGCCGCGACGAAGCTATCGGCGACCCCGGAACTATCGTCTGATTCGAAACCCGTCTTCCCCGTTCGGGTCGTCGTACTCGACGTCCACGCCGTCCACGTCCGCGGCCGGACTCCCCGTGTGACACCACTCGACCATCTCCTCGACCGTCGATTCGGGACCCTCGAAGACGGCTTCGACGCGCCCGTCGGAGAGGTTCTGCACCCAGCCGTCGATTCCCTTCGATTCCGCCGTGTCCCGGGTGTTCGCCCGATAGAAGACGCCCTGTACCTTGCCGGAGACGAAGACGTGTGCACGAGTACGATCCGTCATATGCGAAAATTCGAAGTCGAACCACAAAATCCTCGGGGCCGTTCACCCTTCGGTTCCCTCCTCCGGCGGCATTCGTTCGTACGAGAGGTGTTTCACCGCCGTTCGGATTTCCTCCTTCGTGAGGTCCAATTCGTTGTACACGAACGACCTGAGCGCGAGGTACGCACCGATACCGGAAACGGCGACGCCGATGAGGAAGCCGAACAGGAGGGCGGGGAATCCAGTAACCATATCCTCACTTTCGATAGCCCCACGAAAGAGCCATCGGATGAACTGTTCCGAATTCCGAACTATCGCTCAGCTTCGCAGATAGTGGAACACGTACGTCTGTGCGTACCCGGCGTACTCGCCGAACTGTTCCCGAATCGCGCGTGACGTGGCTTTGTACGATCCCTGTTCGCAGTGCGGGTAGTGA
>NZ_JBAWAC010000574.1:0-1831 GCF_049589095.1 Haladaptatus sp.
GGCGAGTTGGTCGCGGCGGTGATGGTCACGTCGTCGGGGACGTGTTTGGCGACTTCGATGGTCGTCGTTCCCGAATCGAAGAAGACGACCTGCCCGTCTTGGAGGGTTTCGGCGGCGCGTTCTCCGATGATCCGTTTCGCATCCCGCCCTTGGACTTGCTTCTGTCCGTAGGTTCGCTCCTCGCCGACGGTTTTGACGGGGAGTGCGCCGCCGTGTGACCGCTCGACGCGCCCGTCGTCCTCCAGGTCGCGGAGGTCTCGTCGGATGGTCGCCTCCGAAACGTCGAGCCGACCCGCGAGGTCGGCGACGGTACTGCCGTTCTCTTCGGTGACAATCTCGGCTATCTCTCGTTTCCGTTCGTCAGGCAACATATGTTCGTATCATGCCGACTCGACCGTGAGCCGGGAGCGTCTCGTTCGTCTCTCCTGTAGGCAATTCTACCCAATAACGTCTCTGGTGTGGGAGAGCGAGGTCGGTTCGAGTGCGGGGAGTGGGGCGGTTCGGCATCATCTCAGCCGGTGAAGACGAGAAACAGCAACGCGATACCCGCCCCCACGGTCGCGACGATGGTCCCGCCGTACGAGCCGACGAGATAGTTGTACGCCGCGATGAGGGCCAGCAGACAGCAAGCAGCCACCAGCAGGATGTCCCGCTCCGGCACCCACGACGTGATCGTTTGTGCCATCGGTCAGTGCGTTGCCTCCATCCGCTTCGATTCCTTGGACGGGGAGTACGTCAGTGATTCACCGCTGCTGGCATCGAAGTAGTGGAGCGACCGTCGATCGAATTCGACGTTGACGCGGTCGTTGAGTTCGACCGGAACGCTCGGTTCCACGGACGCCTTGATGGTGATGTCGTTGCCGAGGTCGAGTTCGAGGACGGTCTTCTCACCCTGCGGTTCGACGACTTCCACGAGTGCGGGAAGGCCGTCCGGTCGGAGCGTGACGTTCTCCGGGCGGACACCGACGACGATTTCCTCGCCGAACTTGTCGTCGAGCGCGTCTCGATAGGATTCGGGCACCTCGTGTTGGAACGGCCCGACGTCCACGACGGGCGTTCCGTCGCGGTTGGTCAGCGTCCCCTCCACGAAGTTCATCGACGGGCTTCCGAGGAAGTCGGCGACGAACTGGTTCCGTGGATGCGTGTAGACGTACGTCGGGTCGCCCACCTGCTGAATCTCGCCGTCGTTCATCACGGCGATCTGGTCGGCGAGCGTCATCGCCTCGATCTGGTCGTGGGTGACGTACACCGTCGTCGTGGACAACTGCTCGTGCAGCTTGTTGAGTTCGGCGCGCATCTGCACCCGCAGTTTGGCGTCCAGATTCGACAGCGGTTCGTCCATCAGGAACACGTCGGGTTCCCGGACGATGGCGCGGCCGAGCGCGACGCGCTGTTGTTGTCCGCCGGAGAGCTCCGCCGGACGTCGGTCGAGGAGGTCGTCGATCTGGAGGAGGTCCGCGGCGTCGGACACGCGTTCTTCGATGATGTCGTCGTCCACGCCGTGCTGTTCCAGCCCGAATCGCATGTTCTCGCCGACCGTCTTGTGCGGGTAGAGCGCGTAGTTCTGGAACACCATCGCGATGTCCCGTTCGTAGGCGCGGTGGTCGTTGACCATCGTGTCGCCGATGTGAATCTCGCCGTCGGTCGCGCGTTCGAGTCCGGCGATGAGCCGAAGGGTCGTTGTCTTTCCACACCCGGACGGACCGACGAACACCGTGAAGGACTCGTCGGGGATGTCGAGCGAGATTCCGTCGACCGCGACCACTTCGCCGAACCGTTTTTCGAGCGTGTCGAGCGTTACTTCAGCCATCGATACCACCGTCGGTTGGAT
>NZ_JBAWAC010000575.1:0-2756 GCF_049589095.1 Haladaptatus sp.
CTCGTCTGTGACGGTTGGATACCGCCGAACATGAACAACGGGAATCCGATCCAGATGAGGATCGCCCCGGGCGGCAACAACCAGAACGCGACGGCGTTGAGACGCGGGAACGCCACGTCGTCCGCACCGATGAGCAAGGGCATGAAATAGTTCGCGAACGCCGCGATGATGGGCGTCCCGAACAGGAAGAGCATGGTAATACCGTGCGTCGTCATCAGGCTGTTGTACATGTTCGCACTGAGAAAGTCACCGCTCGGCGTGAACAGTTCTATCCGCATGAGAAGCACGGAAATGCCACCCCACGCGAACGAGAGAAGACCGAACGTCCCGTACAACAGACCGATGTCCTTGTGGTCTACTGTCGTGATCCAACGAATGATTCCAGCAGGCTTCTCGTGAGTCTGCGTGTTCGATTCTGCGTATCCGTAGCCACCACTGCTGCCAACGGGTGCGTACGACCGCCAGTCCTCGAAACGAGCGAGGAACGAAGCGACCGCGAGCAAAAGTACCCCCATGACAACGGTGAGAGCCAGCTGCGCAGTAGCTGCCATGCGAGAGGGTGAGAACTGCAAGGTAAAGAAAGGTTATGTTCCAGTTGCGACCTCGATTTTCTGGGCTGCAATATACGTCAACGCGGCGAGGGCGATGAACGGGAGGACGAGGAGTGCGATGCTAATCATGCCGCCGAGCCCGCTGTTGCTCCACGCGTTGAAGCCAACGAAAGCGACGAAGAAACAGACGATTATCCCCAGGGGAATGATGTTGACCATCAAGTTGAGGAGGGTTTCCTTGCTGAAGACGCTTTGTGCCATGGTACGTAAACGTAGCAAGCACGAGCTAAAATAGGTTAGTGGTTCGTTGCCGACCGTCCGACCGTCTCAGATGGGGTCCGGTTGCCAAAGCGCGCCAGCAACGCCGCCGAGGAGGAGGATGACCCCTCCGATGAGGATTGCTGTGCCACGAAGCTGGATCGAACCCACCGTCGTCAACCAAATCGCGCCGCCCACGATGAGCGACACGCCCGATGCGGCGATGAGTGCTTTCCACGGGTTGTTGATGTACTCCGATTCGCGGAGGATGCCGACGATGCTACCGACGAAGATCAGCATCCCGCCGACAGCGACGGGAAACAGGATGTTCGCCATCACGATACCCGCCTCGAACATTGCGAGACCGAACGCGACGAACAGCGGCCACGGACTGGATTTTCGGTACTGGTCGGAAAGCCCCGGTTGCTCGTCCATACGGACGCTTCGGGCTTCAGTGGTTTCATCGTTACGTCTTTCCAGTCGACGCACGGGACGTCGTAGCTCGAACGTTCAATCCCCACCGACCGCATCGACGTGCTCGCCGGGCGCGGGGTCGGTGCTGTAGAGCATGGCGAAAACGAACGACGAAACGATGATGAAACCCGACGCCGCCCAGAACGCGACGAACACGCCCGTGGCATCCCAAATCGCACCGATGAACACGGGACCGCCGACCTGTCCGACCTTCCACGCGATAGAGCGCAGGGAGAGGCTCGACGCCACCGCCTCGAACTGCTCACCCTCTTCGACGAACAGGGCCATACTCGCCGGGAGTCGGAGGCTATCGCCGATTCCCAACACGGCGTAGGCGGCAAAGAGGACGAAGAACGCGCCCGGTATCACCATCGACCCCCCGAACGCGGAGACCGTCACGCCGGGGATGTAATTGTCGGCGAGGTCGGCGAACGGGATGAGCGCCGTCCCGAGCGCGTACACGAGCGCCCCCGCGAGAATGAATCTCTCTTTCTTCCCGACCCGGTCGGTCCAGTCGCCGACTTTTCCCTGCGTAAGCGACTTCGTCAACTTCCCACCGGCCATGATACCACCGACAACGAAGGGATTGATACCGAACTCCGTGTGCGCGTAGATGGGGAGGAAGGTGATGACGGCCATCTTCCCGACGCTGAACGAGAGGCGGAAGAAGACGAGCGCCTTGATGGCCGAGCGACCGAGCAGGGTCTCGAACGTTTCACGGCTACTCGACTCCTCCGGGTCCTTCCGTCCGCCGGGGTTGTCCCGAAGGAACAGGAAAATAGCCAGAAACGCGCCGATGGTGATGACGCTGAGTGCGGCGTACGTCGCTTCGAACCCGTACAGGTACAACAGTAATCCGCCGAAGATGTCCCCGAACAGGCTGGAGAACGCACCGACCTGATTGTACGTCCCGATCCACAACCCGCGGGAGTCGTCGTCGCTGATCTCGCCGATGACGGTCGTTCCGGTGAGCCAGAGGATGCTCGCGGCGAACCCCTGCACGACGCGCATCAAAATGACGCCCGTCACCGAATCCACGAAGCTGAATCCGATGAACACGAGGACGTTGACGAAGAGACCGAACAGCAGGATCCGCTTGGAGTTTCGCGTGTCGATGTAGCGGCCGAGCGGGAGGACGATGAGCAGTTGGACGACGGCGAACGCCGTCCCGAACAGGCCCTCGACGGTGCTCGACGTGTGGAACATGCCCGCGTACAACGACAGCGCGATGAGGATCGTCGAATACGCTTGGCTCCTGGCGAACGCGGTGCCCGCCAAGGCGATGAACTCGCGGTTCCGAAAGAGGCTGGTCGACCCGCCGCTCGTCTCCTCAGTCACGGTTACGAATCGAAATAGTGGGCGAAGTATAAGAACTTCCGGCTACGGTCGGTGATTTGCCGAAAGAGGAAGGGGATTACTCTTCGAGCGCGTCGGCGATGCGCTGAAGCTGTCGCGTCGCGTCCCGAACCTCGT
>NZ_JBAWAC010000576.1:0-1931 GCF_049589095.1 Haladaptatus sp.
AACCGACGTAGTTCGGGGAAAGGAACACCCTTTTTCGTGTCGTAGCGAACGTATGGAGATAGTCAGCCGTCAATCGTTCTCGTGGCGTGAAGTGCCTGCCCTACTCGTGAGTATCGTCGTCTGTGAACTGGCGGGGATCGCTCCCTCGATCCTGACCGCAACCTCGGTGGCGACGTGGTACACGACGCTTCAAAAACCCGGCTTCACGCCGCCGAGTTGGGTGTTCGGGCCGGTGTGGACGACGCTGTATCTCTTGATGGGAATCGCGCTCTATCTCGTCTGGCGACGGGGTGACAACCGATTCGCGCTGGGTATTTTCGCCGTTCAACTCGTCCTGAACGCGAGTTGGACGCTCGTCTTCTTCGGCATGCAGTGGCCCGCGGGAGGACTGGCCGTCATCCTCGCACTGCTCGTCGCCATCGTCGCGACGATGGTCGCGTTCGCTCGCATCGACCGGCGGGCGGCCGCGCTGCTCGTTCCCTACCTCTGTTGGGTCAGCTTTGCTACCCTGTTGAACTACGAACTCTGGCGGCTGAACTGAGTGAGTAGGGGGAAAACCGGGAACGCCGGGGTTAAAAGTTCTCGGCCGCAAGGGAGGTATAATGAGCGAACAGAGCGGGTACAGCGAGGGAGACCTCCGAAACACCGGGATGGCTCTCAAACACGACCGGGAATGGGATTACGAACTCGAACGCATTATCGAAGCGGTCGACGAACGCGACGCCGAAAAAGTGGGACTGCAGTTCCCCGAGGGACTCAAACGCCGCGGCCCGCAGGTGGCCGACGACCTCCGCGAACTGCTGCCCGACGACGTGACGATTCTTCTCTCGGGGCAACCCTGTTACGGAGCCTGTGACCTGGACACTTACCTGATGAAGCGCACCGACGTGTTCGTCCACTTCGGCCATTCGCCGATGAAGAACACGGACAAGGTCATCTACGTCCCGCTGTTCTCGAACGTAGACGTCTTCCCCATCATGGAGGAGTCGATGGAGGAACTCGAAGTCGGCGACATCGGCCTCGTCACGACCGCTCAGCACATGAACCACTTCGAGCGGATGCGCGAATGGCTCGAAGAGCGCGGCTTCGACGTGCATACCCGGCGCGGAGACGACCGACTCACCCACGAGGGACAGGTTCTCGGGTGCAACTACGCCTCGGCGGACATCGACGCCGACCAAGTGCTGTACGTCGGCGGCGGGAAGTTCCACCCGCTCGGACTGGCGATGGAGCACCCCGACAAGACAGTCGTCATCGCCGACCCTGTCAACAACGTCGTCACCGTGGCGGATACGGAAAAGTTCCTCAAACAGCGCTACGGCGCGGTCCACCGCGCGATGGACGCCGAGAAGTGGGGTGTCATCTTCTGCACCAAAATCGGGCAGGGACGCTGGGATATCGCACAGGACATCATCGACGAGAACGAGAACGCCTACCTCATCACGATGGACGAGGTGACGCCCGACCGACTGCGCAACTTCGACATGGACGCCTTCGTCAACACCGGATGCCCGCGCATCACGACCGACGACGGTCCGCGGTTCCACAAACCCATGCTCACGCCCGGCGAGTACGAAATCGCCGTCGGCAACGAACCATTGGATTCCCTCGAATTCGACACCTTCCACGGCACGTGGTAGGAAAATATTTGTAGCGCTTCTCTCTCCCTTTTACCAACTCTGTCTAGCGGTGTCTCTCCCTTCGCGTGGAGAAACGCATCGAATTGGAATCAGTCGGAGTCGACTTCCGTGAGTTCGTTCACTCCGCTCACGAGGACTGCGTCAACGCAAGTGTTGGTTGGCTCTGACTTGCTTCGCTCGTCAGAACCCCGTCGAAACGAATTTCGACTGGCACCAGTTCGCTCCTTCGTCGCTCACTGGAACTCTGGAAGACAAACCGCGTCTTCCGTGCGCTGACTCACTCCTTCGTCG
>NZ_JBAWAC010000577.1:0-1881 GCF_049589095.1 Haladaptatus sp.
CTCCGATATCGATCCCACACCTCCAATTTTCCTTCCCTCTCCAGTCGAAACGTACGGGTACGCTGATTCGGAAAGGGAGTCTCGAATTGTCCGCTCGGTATCGCTATCTTTCCATGTGCCTCACAACCGACCCGCCGACCCCGTTGCGCCGTTCAGCACCTTCCCTCCAACCCCAATTGTCCCAACTCCACTTCTTCCACTCCGTTTACTTCTTCAATCTTGGTTTCCGATCTATCTTTTCGATCTAACCTTCCGATCTATCCTCCCAACTATTCTCCTCAAGCTATCAATTCTTCTTTCTCTGGTCCCGGTAATTCGAGCCGAAACGATGCCGTTTCAGCGTGAAACGTGCAAAAAACCTTTTTCGTTCATCATTCGACCGATGAGAAAGATTTTAGTACTGTGCTGTACCTCTTTTTCATCTGCATCAACTGGACGCGCTGTTGCTTCTCCGGGAAGTAAATCGGGACGCTATTCCCCGCTTCCTCCCGTCTCTCTCCGCACGGCGTGCAATTCCAGTGGAAACAAAGGGGTACACAGCCGACGTATGTCAGACGAAAATACAGACTCGCCGAACGAACGAGACGGCCACACGAGTCGTGGTTTCGAGGGTATCGATTTGGACGATGTCGTCTTGGACGACTCGGACGAAGACGGCAACCACGGCCTGTTCGACGACCTGCTCAGTGGCGAGCCGATTTTCGAGAACAAGGAAGTGCTTCGGCCTTCCTACACGCCACACGAACTACCGCACCGAAAAGAGCAGATCAACCGCATGGCGACCATCCTCGTCGCCGCACTCCGTGGTGAGACGCCATCGAACATCCTGATCTACGGAAAGACTGGTACCGGAAAGACAGCGAGTGCCAAATTCGTCAGTCAGGAACTGGAACGCACGTCGCAGAAATACGAGGTTCCTTGCGAGGTCGAGTACATCAACTGCGAGATAACCGACACGCAATATCGTGTCCTCGCGCAACTCGCCAACAAGTTCATCGAGAACAACCTCGCCGAAATAGAGGGCCGAATCGAAGAACTACAGGATATCCGCGATGGCGTCGCCGCCGAGTCCCAACAACTCGAAAACATCGACTTCTCGTCGCTGACGGAAATCGAGGATCGAATCGAGGAACTCGAAGCCGACGCAGAGGAAATCGAACCCGTCCCGATGACCGGGTGGCCGACCGACCGCGTGTACAACACCTTCTTCGAGGCCGTCGATTATCAGGAACGCGTCGTCGTCATCATGCTGGACGAAATCGACAAACTGGTCGAGAAATCCGGCGACGATACCCTCTACAACCTCTCGCGGATGAACTCGGAGCTCGACAATTCGCGGGTGTCGATCATGGGTATCAGCAACGACCTGAAGTTCACCGACTTCCTCGACCCCCGCGTTAAATCCAGCCTTGGCGAAGAAGAAATCGTCTTCCCGCCGTACGACGCGAACCAACTCCGGGACATCCTCCAGCACCGCGCGGAAGTGGCGTTCAAGGAGGACGCCCTCTCGGACGACGTGATTCCGTTGTGTGCTGCGTTCGCCGCACAGGAACACGGTGACGCTCGCCGCGCGCTCGACTTGCTCCGAACGGCGGGCGAACTCGCCGAGCGTGATCAGGCCGAGCGCGTGGAGGAGGGGCACGTCCGGAAGGCACAGGACAAGATCGAACTCGACCGCGTGGTCGAAGTCGTCAGAACCCTTCCTACCCAGTCGAAACTCGTCCTCTTCTCGACTATCTCGCTGGAGAAAAACGGCGTCCACAACATCAACACGGGCGAGGTGTACAACGTCTACAAACACCTCTGCGAAGAGATCGACGCCGACATCCTCACCCAGCGCCGCGTCACCGACCTCATCAGCGAACTCGACATGCTCGGTAT
>NZ_JBAWAC010000578.1:0-5888 GCF_049589095.1 Haladaptatus sp.
GCGATAGCATGAAGCGGGTCCCACACCAAACGTTGGAAATGACCCGTATGGAACGCACTGTCACCGTCGTCCCCGAGGCCGGACTGCACGCCCGACCAGCATCGCGCTTCGTCACGACCGCCAACGAGTTCGAATCGGATATCACGGTCGCCCTCGCGGACGGCGACGCGGTCAACGCCCGAAGCATGCTGTCGGTGACGACGCTCAACGCGCGGCAAGGAGACGACGTTAGACTCGTCGCGGAGGGGGACGACGCCGAAGACGCCCTCGACGCGCTGGAGGACGTGCTCACCACGCCGGAGGATGGGGAAGCGTGACGACCGAACTCTCCGGAATCGGCGTGACGCCGCGCGCCGGTGTCGGTGGGGTCGTTTGGTACCGCGGAGCGACTGACCTCCCCGACCCGCCGGACCCGACGACGGTCGATCCCGAGGAAGAACTCGCGGCGTTCGAGGCCGCGCAAGCGACCGCACACGAGGAACTCGAACGGGAGCGGGAGCGAGCGACCGACCGCGTCGGCGAGGATGAAGCCGAGATTTTCGACGCGCATCGCGCGTTCGTCGACGACCCCGAAATCGTCGGCGGCATCGAGGCGGCCATCGAGAACGGCCTTCCGGCACCACACGCGATCCAGCGTGCGTTCACCGATCCGATCGCCCGATTCGAGAACTTGGAGGGTTCGATGTCCGAACGGGCCGACGACCTGCGCGACGTGCGCGACCGACTCCTGCGAATCGTCACCGACGGCGACCGCATGGACCTCGGCGACCTTCCCGATGGATCGATACTCGTCGCGGAACGGCTCACGCCGAGCGACACGGCCCAACTCGACCCGGACGTGCTGTCCGGGTTCGCGACCATCTTCGGCGGGCGAACCTCGCACGCCGCGATCTTCGCCCGCTCGCTCGGCATTCCCGCCGTCGTCGGCGTCGGCGACGAACTCGCACAGGTCGGCGACGGCCGGGAACTCCTGGTCGATGGCGAGAACGGCGTCGTCGTCATCGATCCCGACGAGGACGCGAAGCGCCGAATCGCCGACGCCGAAACGTCCGTCATCGACGACCACGTTTCGACGGCGGACGGGGAGGAAATCGAAGTCGCGGCGAACGTCGGGACGCTCGCGGAACTCGACGTCGCGGCCGAACAGGGTGCCGACGGCATCGGCCTGTTCCGAACCGAATTCCTGTTCCTCGACCGCGACGCGCCGCCGGACGAGGACGAACAGTACGAGGCGTACACCGAGGCGTTGGCCGCATTCCCGGACGAGCGGTGCGTCGTCCGAACGCTGGACATCGGCGGCGACAAGCCGATTCCGTACCTCGATGCGCCGGACGAGGCGAACCCGTTCCTCGGCGAGCGCGGGATTCGGCGCTCGCTCGGCCCGGATTCGGACCTGTTCGAAACCCAACTGCGCGCCCTGCTGCGCGCGGCCGCGGACGATTCGGCGGGAACTCTCGCCGTAATGTTCCCGCTCGTCGCCAGCGTCGAGGAACTCGACGCGGCGCTCGCGCGGGTCGAAACTGTCGCCGAGGAACTGGACGAAGAAGGCGAATCGTTCGACGTGCCCGAACTCGGCGTGATGATCGAGACGCCCGGCTCAGTGTTCATGGCCGAATCGCTCGCCGAGCGCGTGGAGTTTCTGAGTATCGGGACGAACGACCTCACGCAGTACGTGATGGCCGCGTCGCGTGAAAACGAGCGAGTCTCGGACCTCCACGACCCGCGCTATCCGGCCGTCCTCCGGGCGATTCGTCGGACGGTCTCGGCGGGACACGAGGGCGACGCGTGGGTCGGCATGTGCGGCGAGATGGCTGGCGACCCCGACCTGACGGAACTGCTCGTCGGTCTCGGCCTGGACGAACTCAGCATGAGCGCGATAACCGTACCGGACGTGAAAGCGAACGTCGGGGATATCGACACCGAGACGGCGCAAGAACGCGCCGAGCGGGTTCTCGCCGCCGAAACGCGCGAAGAGGTCGCCGAGTTGCTGTAAATCTCTTACAATTTCGAAATCTCTCCGGCTTCTTCCGCGGCCTCCAACACCGATTCGACCGTGGCCTTCGGACTGTTGGCCGTGACCGCCGCGTTGACCGCGCCCTCCAGAATGGGCGCGTCGGCGATTTCCGCCTCGACGTCGGCCATCTCGATGGCGAGTTCGGTGTTCATCACCGCACTGCCCAGATCGACGAGGACGACGACGCCGTCCTCGTCGGCGAGCGAATCAAGCGCCTCCTGAATCACGGGCGTGCTCGTTCCCAGACCGCCGTCCGGGTCGCCGCCGACCGCCTCGATGGGAACGTCGCCCGCCATCTCGGCGGCGACCTCCCGAATCCCCTTCGCGGCCTGCTCGCTGTGGGAGACCACGACGAGTCCGATCATTCGGACCCCTCCGTTCCGTCGCCGTCGGCCGCCTCGGGTGTCGCTTCCTCGTCCGGTACCGTCGGCGATGTCGCGTCGGCTTCGAGGTCGCCGTCGCCGAGGTGGGAAACGGCGGTTTCCTGAATCGCTTCGAGCATGAACAGGGTGCTCGTCGCGCCGGGGTCCTGATGGCCGACCGACCGCCAGCCCAGATACGACGCCCGACCCTTCAGCGCGCGAATCGGCGTCGTGAAGTTCACGCCGCGCTCCGCGGCGTCGACCGCCTTCGTCAGCGCCTCCACCGGTTCGAGGTCGTCCTGCTCGATGGATTTCTTGTAGGTATGGACGGCGGGCGTCAGTGCGTCCACCATCGTCTTCGCGCCGACCGGCGCGTCCCCTCTGTCCTGCACCTTCTCCAGGAACGCCTCGGCGAACGCCACCGTTGTTTCCGGTGTCAAACCGTCCGCCAGTTCCGCGCTAGCGCTCATGAACGACCCGCCGTACAGCGGCCCGGCGGCCCCGCCGACCTCCGAGATGAGCGTCACGCCGACCGTCTTCACGATGTCTGCCGGTTCAGCGTCGTCCATTCCGTCCGTCTTCTCCAGAACGGCCTGGAACCCGCGGTTCATGTTCGCCCCGTGGTCGGCGTCGCCGATGGCCGAGTCGAGGTCGGTCAGGTAGTCCTTCTCGTCCGCCATGCGCTCGGCGACCCGTTCGATTGCCGTGAGCACCGCCTCGCGTTCCGTCGCTGTGTCTGCCATTGTTTCCTGATATCACGCATCCTATCGGGGTAAACCTTCGCTCGTGTCGGGCCACGGTGGTATGACATCGAGAAGGCTATCACCATCTCTGTGTGGGACCGTGCCACCATCTTTATGACCTGAGCATGTACTCAATGTGCAACGGCCGAGTGATTACACACTATGCGTCCACTGCCGGTCATTTGCGGTCCCTCGGCAGTCTAGTGGCATTCCATTCGTGTGACGGAAGGACTCACGCGGAGCGCATCACACAGTTCACGCTCGCTCCACGCTACCATGACCGTCCCAACGCGCCGATCCGACAGTGACCAGAACAGTGACGAGAAGGAACACGACGATACGTCGGTCACGTACCATTTCGTCTGTGGGTTCTGCGACGAGGTGTTAGAGACCGAATCCATCGACGGAATGTACGACCGAGGCACGGCACATCTCGAAGATCACAGAAACGATTTGCTGGTGTCGTTCGTCAACGGACCTCGACAGAACCGCTGTGAAACCGACTGCGGGTACGTTTTCCCTATCGACATAGACAGCGTTGATGGTTTCGAGTGTCCCGAATGTGGGCACGATAATTTCGGCTCGCTCGCGAGACGACATCTCTACTGGGAGATGGAACTGGTGTAGATCGACTCTCGTTCCATTCTACAGGCGGAGCAGGCCGAGTGCCTCGGGGCTTGACCCCGAGGCGGTTCACTCGATTCGGCTGGAGTAGTTCAAAACCCAGTTTTCGCCTACGTCACCGTCAAAGCGGTCGTTTCCACCGGATGCGACAGAAGCTCCTTCAGTTCGTCGTCCAGTTCCAACACCGTCACCGAACAGCCCTGCATGTCGAGCGAGGTCATGTAGTCGCCGACCCACGCGTTCCACGTCTCCAGCCCCTCGTCTTCCAGTATCGACTGGAGTTTCCGGTTCACGATGTATAGTTCCGACAGCGGCGTCCCGCCCATCCCGTTGACGATGGTGGCGACCTCCGTTCCGGGGTCGAGGTCGAGGTCATCGAGGACGTTTTCGGTGAGTCGCTCGGTGATGTCGTCCGCCGAGGTCATGTCCACGCGTTCGACGCCGGGTTCGCCGTGAATCCCGATGCCGAGTTCGATCTCGTCGTCGCCCAAATCGAAGGTGGGTTCGCCCTTCTCGGGCGTGATGCAGGACGTGAGCGCGGTTCCCATCGTCGCTACGTTGTCGATGACCTTCTGGGCGACCCGCTGGACTTCGTCCAGATCGCCGCCCTCGTCGGCCATCGCGCCCGCGACCTTGTGGACGAAGATGGTTCCACAGACGCCGCGGCGACCGGAGGTGTACAGCGAATCCTCGACGGCGACATCGTCGTTGACGACGACCTGTGCGACCTCCACGTCGGATTCCATCTCCGCTAGTTCCCCCGCCGTCTCGAAGTTCATCACGTCGCCCTCGTAGTTCTTGATGACCATGAGGACGCCCTCGCCGCCGTCACAGGCCTGTACCATCTCGCTGACCTCGTCGGCGGTCGGCGAGGTGAACACCTCGCCCGCCGCCGCTCCGTCGAGCATTCCGGGACCGAGGTAGCCCGCGTGCGTCGGTTCGTGTCCACTCCCCCCACCGCTGACGACGGCGACCTTTCCTTCGATCGGGGCGTCGTTCCGAACGAGGACGTTCGAGTCCGGCAGTCGACGAACCTCGTCCGGGTGCGCGGCGACCATCCCGTCCAACATCTCGTCCACCACGGCGGATGGTTCGTTGATGAGTTTTTTCATGCGTCGTGTTACCATCTACACGCTGGCGCATAAGGGTTCCTTCGGACGGAACGACCCGCCCTCAGTCCAGCAGTTCCATCTCGTCGTCCGAGAGTTCGATGTGCGAGGCGGCGACGTTCTCGTGGAGGTGCTCCACGCTCGATGTGCCCGGAATCGGGAGCGTGACGGGCGAGTGATGGAGCAACCATGCCAGCGCGATTTGCCGCTCGGAGGCGTCGTGTGCGTCCGCGACTTCTTCGAGCGCTTCTTCCTTGTCGCCGAGGTCACCCGCGCCGAGCGGGAACCACGGGATGAATCCGATGTCGTACTCCTCACAGGCTTCGAGCACGTCCTCCGAATCGCGGTTGCCGACGTTGTACTGGTTCTGTACCGTGGCGACGTCCACGATGTCGCGGGCTTCCTCCAACTGCTCGACGGAGACGTTGCTCAACCCGACGTGGTTGACCTTTCCCTCGTCTTTGAGTTCCGCGAACGTGTTGACGGCGTCCTCGAAGGGAACGTCGGGGTCCGGTCGGTGGTACTGGTAGAGGTCGATGGTGTCCACCTTGAGCCGGTCGAGACTGCCCAAAATCGCGTTGCGGATGTAGCCCGGTTCGCCACATTTCGGCCACGAGCCGTCGCGGTCGTCCCGCCAGAGACCGCCCTTCGTGGCGACGACGAGGTCGTCCGGGTAGGGATGCAGCGCTTCGCCGATGAGTCGCTCGCTCACGGCCGGGCCGTAGGAGTCGGCGGTGTCGATGAAGTTCGTCCCCGTCGAGACGACCTCGTGGAGGACGCGTCGGGCCTCCTCCTCGTCGTCCGGCCGACCGATGACGTCCTCGCCCGTGAGACGCATCGCACCGTACCCCAGTCGGTTGACGGTCAGTTCGCCGCCGATGTCGAACGTATCGCTCTCGTTTTCGAGCGTCATATCGAGAGAGGTAACCGCCCAGGAGGTAACTTCTTTTGGCAAACAGTGTCGTTTGCCGCTTCGTCCGGATCCCGAAAACCCGAACTCCCGCTGGTGGTTTCGCGGTTCGTCCGTAGTATATTC
>NZ_JBAWAC010000579.1:0-3415 GCF_049589095.1 Haladaptatus sp.
CAGTGCGTGCGAGGGTTTGAGTTTTCAACTCCTCTACTATCACGCACAGTACCGCTTTGTGTCGATAGTACATCAAGCTATTGCACGTCTAAGAACAACGAAGACGGCGGGCGTATCCCCTCCCTACCCCCTCCGGTCGTTGAGGAAGGGGCCTTACCCGCCTGCAATTCAGGTAAATTCCACGCAACTGCGGGAGCGCGCCGCCGCCGATCGGGAAGATATCGGCGCCAGCCGAAAGCGCCGCGTTGTTCACACCCAGGACGGCATTGCGCTGTGCGCCTTCGAAAACATCGCCAATGAGCGTCACAGTCGTGATGAAGATACCGGCGGCCGCCGTCCTCTGAACGATGCGCAACGTCACAATTACGACGAACGACGGCGAGAGCGCCATCACTCCGCCAGTGAGACTAAAGATCACGAGACTGGAGATCAACACTTGCCGCCGGCCAAAACGGTCAGCGAGCATACCGATAAACGGCGACAGAACGATACCTGTCACAAAGTAGGTGCTGACGAGGAGACTCGCTTGCGCGTCGCCGATACTGAATGCGTCGCGGATGACCGAGAGTGCGGGTGCAATGAGCGGGACGCCCAATGGCGCTAAAATCGTGCTCAGGAGCACGACTTGGACTGTCGTCGACCTCCAGGGAATCGACACGGATTCGTCCTCAAGCTCACTCATGGCTCTCTTCCACCGTCGGACTGCGCACGTTCGGACGGTTCGATGTTCTGATTGAGGCGAAACAGGTTCGTCGGATCGTACTTGTCCTTCAAATCGACCAATCGATCGTAGGCTGGCCCGAACGTGGTCCGCATCGTCTCGTCGTTGTCCTCGAGGAATCCGGGGAAATTCAGGTAGACCGAGCCATCCGAGAACTGGCGCATGTCTTCGAGACAGTCGCGCACCCATTCCACATTGGCTTCATCATTCGCGAGAGCTTCCCAATTTGCCTCTACGCCGAGAAGGTAGGGAGCGTGACGACCCGCAAACGAACTCTCCTCTACACCGATATCGTCGATAGCGCCACCGAGCTGCCAGACGTCGACTGTCGACAACGAGGAGGGTGCTGCATCCGTCCAGTACGCGATGCGGTCAATGGCGATGTCCGACAATCCGTCGAGGTACAGTGATTTCCAGTAATAACATCACCACCGTGCAGAAACGAATCATATTCCCAGTGTATCGTCACTACATTGCGGTAGCGACGATACATGTTTCGCTCTGAAAGACGATTCTTCTATCGTATTTTGCTCTTAGATTTCCTTACCGTCGTCTGGTATCAGAACGTCATGAATGTTTTGTGTTAATGATCTAATCGATTCAGGCAACGATAATGCCAGAGTCGGTGACGATGTCATTTCCGCGCGTGGAACGTTCCCCGGGTTGCTCAGTCGTCGGACAGTGTGGAGACCGCCGTCGGGATCATGTCGGCGCCCTTCTCAGCGATGGCGATGGTCGGGGCGTTCGTGTTCCCACCGGTCAGCGTCGGCATGATCGAAGCGTCGACAACCCGGAGATTTTCGACGCCGTGGACCCGGAGCGAGTCGTCGACGACGGCCATCTCGTCATCGCCCATCTTACAAGTGCCGACGGGGTGGTAGACGGTGTGAGCGGTCTCGCGGATGTGCTCGCGAATCTCCGCGTCGGTCTGGGCGTCCTCACCGGGCCAGATCTCCTCGCCACGGTACTCGTCCATGGCGTCGGCCTGAGCGATCTCTCGCGCTCGCCTAACTCCCTCGACCATGACCTCCATATCTTTCTCTTCGGTCAGGTAATTGGGATCGATGACCGGGTGGTCGAAGGGATCGGTCGAGCCGAGGGTGATCTCGCCGCGACTCTCGGGGCGGAGCTGTGTCGCACCGATCGAAAAGCCCACGCCCTCCTCGGGGTTGGCCAGGCCGTGCTGCATGAAATAGACCGGAGCGAAGTGATACTGCAGGTCCGGGGCGGGTGCGTTGTCGTCAACGTAGGTGAACCCGCCGGCTTCGCCGATGTTTGTCGACGGTGAAGGGTCCGCGGGGCCGCTGGTCCGCTCGTGGACGACGAACGCGAACAGGTGGTCTTGCAGGTTCTTCCCAACGCCGGGCAGGTCGGCCTGGACCTTGATGCTGTGGTCTGTCAGGTGGTCGGTGGGACCGATTCCCGAAAGCATGAGGAGCTGTGGTGAGTTCACAGCACCGGCGCTGACGATCACTTCCGTGGCGGCATCGGCCTGATGGGTTTCACCGTCCTGTTCGTAGGTGACGCCGACCGCGCGATCACCCTCGAAGCGGATCTCGGTCACCTGTGCGTTCGTTTCGGCCGTGAGGTTGTCGCGATCGAGGATGGGCGTGATGAACGCCTTGGCCGCGCTACAGCGCTGCCCGTCTTTCTGGGTGAGGTGATAGTGGCCGACTCCCTCCTGCTGTGCGCCGTTGAAATCGTCGTTGCGCGGGTGACCGACCTCGGTGGCGGCCTCGACGAGTTGGCCCGAGGCCGGGTGGAGATCGACCGGGTCCGCGACGTTGAGCGGGCCGTCGGTGCCGTGATAGTCGAGGTCACCGTCCGCGGGCTCGAAGTGCTCGGCACGCTTGAAGTACTCCAACATCGCGTCGTAGCTCCACCCCTCGTTCCCGCGCTCGGCCCACGTGTCGTAGTCGTGGGGCACGCCGCGGATGTAGATCATCGCGTTGATCGAACTCGACCCCCCCATCGTCTTCCCGCGGGGCCAGTACAGTTCCCGGTCGTTCAGTTCTGGTTGCGGTTCCGTGTAGTAGTCCCAGTCTACCTCGCTTTTGAACAAGTGAGGGAACATCGCGGGGATGTGGACCTCCTCTTTGTCGTCGGGTGCGCCCGCTTCGAGCAACAGGACATCCGTTCCTGCGTCCGCGGAGAGTCTGTGTGCCAATGCACAACCTGCCGAACCGGCGCCCACAATCACGTAGTCGTGGGTCGATGGGGTGGTTCCCATAGTTTGTGCATGGTTGATCATTGCATAATGATATAGTATTATCCCACATATTTCCGGAAGTCAAGTGCCCTCGTGGGATTGGTCCCCTGATACTCAAGTACCGCCGGAATGAGGAACGCAGGGCGATACTCATCTCTTTTGGAACGTGGACTGTGGCGTTCGTACTGTTCCGGGTGACTATAGAAGCTTGATCCTGGGTGATATGTACTGCTTCTTGGGGCCGGAATTCCTTCACCCAGGATTGTTATTTCAGAAGGAGTTGAGTGGTTCCTAGTTATTGAAGTAGCTCACAAGCGGGTACTGTCAAAGAGTTATTTCACTTATCACAAAACTTATGCTGTGATAAAAACATAACGAATCATGAACCGACGAACTGCCCTCGCCGGTCTTTCCGTTGGTCTTGCGGGCTGTCTCGGACGAGGAGCAGATGGAACACAACCAGAGACGATAACGCACTCCAACGT
>NZ_JBAWAC010000580.1:0-4905 GCF_049589095.1 Haladaptatus sp.
ACGCTTCCGAGCATCGCCCGGTAGAGGGCGATGCCGCCCGCGAGATGCGTATATCCGTCCTCCGTTTTCCGGAGGAACGTCCCGTCGAGCGCGTTCAGATGGTACTGAAACCCGCCGCTGTCACGCATCCCGACGGCCTCCTTCAACTCGGTGAACGTCGCCGTCCAGTTCGGCGCATTCCAGAGTACGTACAGGATTTTCAGTCGGGTTTCGTTGGCGAGCAGTTGGAAGGCGTTCCGGAGTTCCTCGTCCTCGGGTTCCGACGTCACGATTTCCCGTTCGATGGGGAGGAATCTCATCGGGTTGGTTTCCCCCATCAATCGTGACAACTATCCAATTGAAACGTCGTTCAGCGAACCCTTTTCTCACCCGGTTGTGTCCCTCTCGGTACGAACGCGCCAGTGATGGCGCACGAAACATGAATCCACGACAGAGATACTTCCATTCGAGTCCCACTGGTTTCGAACCGTCCACCGAACACCCACGATGCCATCGCTGAACGAACTGATCCGCCGGTTCTACGCCTACCGTGGACTCACCTCCGAGGGATTCGTCTACCCCATCCTCACGGTTCACGCGCTCGCACAGGGTCTCGACCTCGCCGGTGTCGGCTTCGCCGCAGGGTCGTTCTTCGTCGGCACGCTCCTCGGCGAGATTCCGATCGGCTACCTCGGCGACCGAATCGGCCGTCGGAACGGCCTCGCCCTCGGGTCGGTGCTCGTCTCGTTGACCCACCTCGGCTTCGCGTTCGCCCACTCGCTCGCAGGATTCGTCGCGCTCTGGGGGTTCTGGGGTGTCGCGGCGACGTTCCGCTCCGGCACCACGGACGCGTGGCTGTACGATACGCTCTCGGATCACGGTGAGACCGCCTCGTTCGCCCGAATTCACGGTCGCAGTAGCGCGACGTTCTACGCCGCCGCCGCGACGACCGCGCTCGTCGGTGGGGTGCTCTATGAGCAGTGGGCCCCGTTGCCGTTCCTCGCCGCGGCGACGTTGACGGGCCTCGGAACCCTCATCGTCCTGACGCTCCCCGAGCCGTCGGCCAGCAGCACGAACGAGGGATTTTCGCTCGCCGACGCGCGCACCGCACTCGTCCGCGTCGTCTCAAACCGCCGCGTTCGGTCGTTCGTCCTCCTCTCGGGCGTCGCCATCGCCGTTCCGGAAACCGTAGACGTGTTCGTCCAACCGGTCGCGCTCTCGGTCGGGTTCACCCCTGCCACGCTCGGCGGCCTGTACGTGGGACTGATGCTCGCCGCCGCCACCGGGTCCTCCGTCGCGGCCAGAATCGGCGAACGGTTCGGTATCGGCGGCTGGTTCACGCTCGGGCCGCTCCTCCTCGCCTGCGGGTTGCTCGGCACGAGCGTCGTTCCGGTCGTCGCGCTCCCGGTGTTCCTCCTCTCCCGCGGAACGAACACCGTCTACGGCACGCTTCAGAGCACGTTCCTCAACGACCGGATCACATCACACGGACGCGCGACGACGCTCAGCGGCGTCTCGATGATCCACGCGCTCCTCTTCTTCCTCGCCCGCACGGTTGGCGGGACGCTGGCGAACGTCACCTCCCCGCTCGTCGCCCTCGCCACGTTCGGGTTCGTCGCCGTCGGTTCGGTCGTCGTCTTCCGTTCGGTTTCCGATCCGTTTGCGTCTCGCGGATCGGTCGCCGTCGACTGACCGACTTCTGTGCGGAATCGTCGGTTCTTCACGAATCAAAACCCCTCCTGGGAAATATAGGGTATCTATCACCTTGCTCCTTGTAACTTCGTTCGAAGCATGACCGACCAAACCACGAACGAAGGACTGGAGGACGTCATCGTCGCCGAAACCCGGCGGAGCTACATCGACGGGGACGCCGGTGAACTGGTCATCGCGGGGTATCCGCTCGCGGAACTCGCCGAGAACGCGACGTTCGAGGAGACGGTCTTCCTGCTCTGGAACGACCGGCTACCGACCGCCGACGAGTTGGCGTCCCTCCGCGCCGACCTCGCCGAGTACCGCGACCTCTCTCCCGCGACGCTGGACCTGCTTCGGGCGGCAGCGGCGGACCACGTCCCGCCGATGGACGCGCTTCGGATGGGTGTCGCCGCCGCGACGCTCGGCCACGAAACCGACGGCTCCGAGGACGAAGCACGACTCCTCGTCGCGCAACTGCCGACCATCGTGGCGGCGTACTGGCGGCTCGAAAACGGCGAGGAGCCGGTTTCCCCCGACGACAACCTCTCCCACGCCGCGAACTATCTGTACATGCTCACGGACGAGGAACCGACCGACGCCGAGACTCGCGGGTTGGAGACCTACCTCAATTCGGTGGTCGACCACGGTCTCAACGCCTCGACCTTCAGCGCGCGGGCCATCGTCTCGACCGAGACGGACCTCGTTTCGGCCATCACCGGCGCGGTCGGTGCGCTCAAGGGACCGCTCCACGGCGGCGCACCTGGCCCGGTGCTCGACATGCTCCTCGACATTCACGAGTCCGGGGATACGGAGGAGTACGTCGAAGACAAACTCGATGCCGGGGAGCGAATCATGGGATTCGGCCACCGCGTCTACAACGTCCGAGACCCGCGTGCGGCCGTCCTCTCGTCGGCCGCCGAATCGTTATACGAGTCGGGAGGGGAACACGAGTTCTTCGAGACGGCGAAAACGGTCGAAACGACGACGACCGACCTGCTGGCCGAACGCAGGCCGGACCTCAGTCTGGCGACGAACGTCGAGTTCTACACGGCCGTCCTCCTCCACGGTATCGGGATTCCGTCCGAACTGTTCACGGCGACGTTCGCCGTCGCTCGCGTCGGCGGTTGGACTGCCCACTGCCTGGAACAACTCGACGACAACCGCATCATTCGCCCCCGTTCGTCGTACGTCGGCGGGGAAAACCGTGAGTGGCGACCGGTCGAGAACCGCTAACTGGGTATCTTCAGCCACTAACCGCCCATCACGGTTCGTTTTCGGTCATCGACTACCACCGGGACGACTCGAGCTATCGACCTTCCGGCGGATACTGTCTCGTTTTCGTGCGTTTTCATCGGCAACCGTGTCTTGCGAGTTCCGATATCCATCCTGTGATCTATTCATTCTCCCACGTTTTTGCATCGAGATTCGGATGAAGCGTGTGCTTGCTTGCGATTTGTTGCTCTCACGCCCAATAGAGATATATGTCTATTACAGCGAGTATGTAATAGAGTATGACTCTCAGTCCACCGAAGCGAATATCGACCGGTGTGGATGGACTGGACGAGATACTGCACGGCGGAATTATACCGGGACGGAGCTATCTCGTTCGGGGCGATCCAGGTACAGGAAAGACGATTCTCGGCATAAACTATCTCACTACGAACCCGGACGATACTGTCATGTTCGTCAACTTGGAGGAATCGGAACAGGACATTCGGGAGAACGCGGCGACGCTCGGCATCGACCTCGGTGCCGTGAACTTCCTCGATTTGAGTCCCGACTCGGACGTGTTCGTCGACGACCAGTCGTACGATATCTTCTCCCCCAGCGAAGTCGAACAGGAACCGCTCACGCAGGCGATCACCGACCGCGTCGAAGCCATCGAACCCGACCGGGTGTTCATCGACCCGCTCACGAAACTTCGCCACCTCACGTCCGGCGAGTATCAGTTCCGAAAGCAGGTCATCGCGTTCATGCGGTATCTGAAAGAACAGGGTGCGACGATTCTACTCACGTCGGAGAACACGGAGAACTCGCCGGACGACGACCTCCAGTACATGACCGACGGTACCATCGAACTCAGGCGCTCGGAGCGAGGTCGAACCATCAGCGTCCCGAAGTTCCGCGGTTCCTCGATTCGGGAAGGAAGACATTCGATGCGAATCGAGGAAGGTGGGCTCGCCGTCTATCCCGAACTGACGACCAACGAGCACGACAGCGAATACGTCGCGGAACCGATTCCGTCGGGCGTCACCGAGATCGATAAACTGCTTCACGGCGGGCTCGAACGCGGGACGGTTTCCGTCCTTAGCGGACCGACCGGCGTCGGGAAGACCACTGCCGGAACTCAATTCATGAAGGAGGCCGCGAGCCGTGGCGAGCGTTCCATCATCTACATGTTCGAGGAATCGACCGAGACGTTCATGCGGCGGAACCAAGCCATCGACATCCCCGTCGGGGAGATGATGGAGGAGGGGACACTGTCGGTCGAGGAAGTCGAACCGCTCGATCACTCCGCGATGGAGTTCGCCAGGAAGGTCCGTCGCGAGGTCGAGGAAAACGATATCAGCATCGTGATGATCGACGGCCTTCAGGGGTACAAACTGTCCGTCAGTAGTGAGGACGAACAAATGCTGGTTCGCAAGCTCCACACGCTCTCGCGCTATCTAA
This sequence comes from Haladaptatus sp., assembly GCF_049589095.1. Lineage (NCBI taxonomy): Archaea > Methanobacteriati > Methanobacteriota > Halobacteria > Halobacteriales > Haladaptataceae > Haladaptatus > Haladaptatus sp. The sequence continues at coordinate 4,342 of NZ_JBAWAC010000580.1, forward strand.
AGAACATGGGCGTCTCCGTCATTCTCGTGGACGAAATCGACACCGTCACCGGCGAATTCCGCGCGACCGAGGCGGGTATCAGCTATCTCGCTGACAACCTCGTCTTCCTCCGGCACCTCGAAATCTCCGGCGAGATGCGCAAAGCCATCGGTGTTCTCAAAAAACGCACCAGCGACTTCGAGCGGACCCTCCGTGAGTTCCGCATCACCGAACACGGTCTCGAAGTCGGCGAGCCACTCACCGGTCTCCGAGGCGTCCTCTCGGGTGCACCGGAGTGGATCGAGGACGCGCCGAGACTCGATGAATGACCGACGCATCACTCGTGCTCGTTTTGAGCAAAAACGAGCGCAATCAATCCCTCCTCACCGACCTCGTCAACGAGGAGGGATGTGAAACCAGGCCCGTCTCGACGGTCGAGGAGTTCGACAACGTCCTTCGGGGCGAGGATTCCATCACCATCGCCGTTCTCGACACCGAAGGGTACACCGCCGACCTCTGGAAGCGGTGTGGCTACCTGAACGAACGCGACATCCCGACCGTGGTTCTCACACCCGAAACCCCGCC
>NZ_JBAWAC010000581.1:0-2551 GCF_049589095.1 Haladaptatus sp.
GTGGTACGCTGACACTGTTCGGCGAGACGATACCCCGGAGGATCCGAGCGACGGTAGCAGTCAGTCTGTATCTGTGTTCCCTACTCGGTGCGGTCGGATTCATTGCGCTCGCGGTCACCCGTCCCGATTCCGGCTTGGTGTATGCGGGCTTCGCGGCGCTCCTCCTGTTGACGGCCGTGAACCGGGCGAGATAACGAACGGACCCTTTTCGACCCGTCTTTTTCGGAATACACTTCCTTCGTCCACTGAGTCGTGCGTTCCTGCATCCGGAAAACGAGCGCTTGGCGCGCCCAGAGGTACGGGGCGTCATCGACGAACGACGAGTGACGAACGAGAAGGGGGTGACGCCGTCGTAACCGGTGCGGAGTTCACGCTAACAGAGCCGATGCGGAGTTCACGCGAAAAAGACTGCACCGGGGAAGGACCGGTGTTAAACACTCGTGGAAACGACACGAGACGTGACGACGTGTAGTCGAACTACTGTTCGTCTTCGCCACTGACGAGGTCCCCGACGTCCCTGACCACTCCCCATAGCTGTCGAACCACGATTTGTACGTCGAACCAGAACGACTGCCGTCGGATGTATTCGATGTCGTATCGGAGTTTCTTGGCCGGTTCGTGTCCGGTGGCATCACTGATCTGTGCGAGACCGGTCAACCCGGGCTTGATGAACCATCGTTTTCTCCATTCGACGACGCCCGTCTCGATATCGGAGTCCAGTTCCGGTCGCTCCGGCCGTGGACCGACGACGCTCATATCTCCCGCCAGAATCGACCACAGTTGTGGAATCTCATCCAAGTGTGTCCGTCGGAGAATTCGTCCTACACGCGTGACGCGAGGGTCGACTTCCCCTCTGTCCTCTTCGCTTACTTTGGCGCCCGTTTCGGCTTCCGCGTCGGTAACCATACTTCGGAACTTGTACACCTGAAACGTGCCGCCGAACTCTGCGGTTCGTGCCTGACTGTAGAACACGGGACCGGAGCTGTCGAGTTTGATCGCCAGCGCGATGAGGCCGAGGAGCGGCGCGAACAGGAGGAGACTGCTGGCTGCGAACAGAATGTCGAACGACCGCTTCAGGAGGTAATCCTGCCAGTCCCACGGTTCGAGCGCGATTTCGATGAGTTCGTCGTCTTCCGTCGCCTCCGCCTTGGTGAGAACGCTATCTATCTGTCTGCGGGGTGCCTTGGCGGTGACGCCGTGTTTGTAGCACGTATCGAGCGCGCCGAAGAACTCCGCTCGGTCGGTGGTCGAAAACGCCATGATGGCGGTATCGACGCTGTTTTCGAGCAGAACGTCCTCAAGCCGTGAGAGCCCTCCGAGCCGTTCCACGCCCGCCAACGGCTGTTCCATGCCACCGTCCGGGGCGACTTGCTTTCGTTCCCGCTCCGTGATTTCGGTCCCGCTCAACGGCGAGACGTACCCCAAAACAGGTGTGTTGATAACGGTGAGAACGTCCCGAATGTAGCGGATGTCGTCCCCGATGACGATGGGGCAATCGTTTTTGATGACCGGCCGTCGGCGGATGGTAACGAACAGGAGCGGGAGCAGAACACAGAGCAACGCGGCGACGATGATGAGCGTCGAGCGCGGGAGCCGGTACGTATAGTCGAAGTAGCCTATCGTTGCGAGCCCGAGAACTGCGATGAGGAGCCGTTTTTCGGTGACGAACAGGGTGTCGAGTATCCGCCGCGGACGCGGCTTGTACATCGGGGCAAGGCACGCCGTGACGACGAAGACGGTGAGGAGCCCGGCGATACCGATCTGCGTCGGTGGCAGTTGCACCGCCTGGAGCTGGTCGATTATTGGGAACGTAGTCGTTACGAACCCCTGTATCGAGGAGCTATTGGCGACGACGACCGCAACGGAGACGAAAAGGATCGTTCCCGTGATACTCGTGAAACGATAACGAAATCCGGAGGGCATTATTTAACTGACTTAGGTATTACAAAGTCATAAATGCTACGTCCAATTAACGCTTGTAATCATTTTTGAATATATTATAATAAATAGAGTAATAGTTTGATAGATATTTATATGTTATTCTTCGTTATGATTGGACGGGTTGACTCCAGTCGGTTTTATCAGGGTCACGAAACGGGAGGGCGAATGTACTCGGTAATCTCACCCTACACATCCGTAGAGGAATCATTACAATAGTGATCATCACCGTTCCTCGTAATTAAGACATGAACGCGAACGTGGATACTACTCGGTCTTCGGGATATTACCCGTTCTGGAAGGGGTACCTCCTTGCGGGGGTCTTGTCGATCGTTTTGTGGCTTCTCTTCATTGGTCTCCTCGTTCTCTAGGGGCGTGGAAGCGGGTGGACCGTCGGACGAAAATCGTGATATAGATATTACATAAATGCTATCTTGGATGAACCGAGATACTACAACGAAACGATGACGAGGGATGAAGCGTTGATAGCCATCGGAATCATTCTCGGCGTGTGCGGACTCGGATATACGATAATCGGAATTTGAGAATCACAGGGTAAAGAGGAACACGCCACCGAGGACTGCGAGCGTTCCGATACCGACGCACACAGCCC
>NZ_JBAWAC010000582.1:0-1914 GCF_049589095.1 Haladaptatus sp.
CGGTGGCACCCACCTTCGTACGAACTCGTCGATTGGAGTCGTCCGACCACGAGGAGAATTGGCGGATTTCCGGACGCGAATCGCCGCTTCACAGTTCCGGCTCGAAAGCCCGTCGACATCGAATAGCGACTCGTAATCGATGCGGTCGTAGATTCATTCCGAATTCGAGAACGAACCTGAAGCAGGAAACGGTACAAGGAGAAACGATTTCGGACAATTGGACCACACCATCATTCCTGACGAGTGTTCCGTATACCAGAACTCGAAACATACGAAGCGATTCGGGTCCAATGACAAAAATTTCGAACGATGGAGGGCCGAAGGCGGCGGGCGTTTCAGTAGTTGTCGTAGACGGTTTTCTCGATGGTGTAGAAGTCCAGTCCCTCGTCACCCTGTTCGCGCCACGTCTCGCTGGACGAGCGCTTGAACCCGCCGAACGGGACGTGGAGTTCGAGACCGGTCGTCTTGTCGTTGACCTTCACGACCCCGGATTCCGCCTCGCGGACGAAACGGTTCGCTTCCGTGTGGTCGTCGGTGACGATGCTCGCCGCGAGTCCGTACTCGACGTCGTTCGCGACGGCCAACGCCTCGTCGAAATCGCTCACCGCGATGACGGCGACGAGCGGGCCGAACACCTCTTCCTGTGCGATGCGCATCTCGGAATCGACGTCGGTGAACACGGTCGGTTCGACGAAGTAGCCGGATTCGACGGCCGAACTCTCCGGAATTCCGCCACCCGAGACGAGCGTCGCCCCTTCCGCCTCGGCGACTTCGACGTAGTCGAGCGTCGATTCGAGTTCGCTCTCGCTCACCTGCGGACCCATCTCGTGCTCGTCGCCCGGGCCGATATCGATGGATTCCGCGCGGTCCACGAGTTCGGCGACGAACTCGTCGAGGACGTCCTCGTGGACGATGGCGCGGGAACACGCCGTACACGCCTGCCCGGTGACGCCGAACGCGCCGCTCGCGACAAGGTCGGCCGCTTCGGCGGGGTCGGCCGAATCGGCGACGATGGTCGGGTTCTTCCCGCCGAGTTCCGTCTGAACGCGCTTGCCGGAGTCGGTCGCCTGGTCGTACACCATCTCGCCGACTTCGCTGCTACCGGTGAACGAGACGGCGTCCACCGCGTCGTGTTCGATGAACTCGGTGCCGACGACGCTCCCCGAACCCGTGACGACGTTCAGGACGCCGTCTGGGAGACCGGCTTCGTCCAGCGCGCGTGCGATTTCCATGGCGACGCCGGGTGCGGCCGACGCCGGTTTGAGAACGACCGTGTTCCCCGCCGCGAGGGCCGGTGCAAGTTTCCATGCGGGGATGGCGATGGGGTAGTTCCACGGCGTGATGAGCGCGGCGACGCCGACCGGTTCCTCGATGGTGTAGAGGTTCTGGTTCGGAGAACTCGGGTTCTTGACCGTCCCGCCGCGTTCGGCCGCTTTCACCGCGAAGTGATAGAAGATGTCGATGGCGCGCTGTACCTCGCCACCGGCTTCGGCGTTCGCCTTGCCTTCCTCGGCGACGAGCAGGTCGGTGAGTTCGTCCTTCCGTTCCGCGAGCAGGGTCGCCGCTTCACGGAGGATTCGGCCTCTTTCCGGACCGGGCGTCGCCGCCCAGTCGTCGGCCGCGTCCGCGGCGGCCTCGACGCCCTCGGTGGCGTCTTCGGTACTGGAGTCCTGGTATCGTGCGACGACTTCGCTCGGGCGTGCGGGGTTCTCGACTTCGATGGTCTCCCCCGTCGCCGATTCGATCCACTGTCCGCTGACGTAATTCCGCGTCGTATCCGACATCACCCTAGTGTTCTCACTTCCACCATACGACTGTTACGGTCCGAGTAACGTTTGACAGGAAATTTTTACTACCGTTATCATTATCTTTTTGCCGACTGGGTCGAACATCCCGGTTATGACCGCCATCGAC
>NZ_JBAWAC010000583.1:0-1744 GCF_049589095.1 Haladaptatus sp.
GTTTGGGCCTGTTCCTTCGCCCGGGCCATGAATCCTGCAACGCCTTTCTTTTCGGTATCGTCGTCAGTCATCGTCGGATTGTGCACCTCCCTTACGTCCCTTTCGCTCCTCTTTCATCGGCGTCATCTGCCGAGGCTGATGCTCGTAGTCCTCGCCGATGGCTTTGCCGATGCTATTGTGCTGATTGAAACCGGGTGCGGGAATCGTGGCGATGTCGGCCATGTCCTGTTCGACCAGCGATCCAGTCGGACAGACGGTGGCACAGTGGCCACACGAAACGCACGTCGATTCCATCATCGTCTCCGCGCCGTTCTGGAATCCGATCCGCGTGTCGTCTCCGTGGCCTTCCATTCGCAGGACACCCTCGACCTGCACGTCGTTACAGGCTTCCACACAGCGATTACAGAGGATACACTTGTTGCGGTCGATCTGGATGAACGGCGAGGATTCGTCTATCGGTTCGTACTCGTCACGGTCGTCGAAAACACCGTAGCGCGGTTCCACGACGTCGTTCTCGATGGAGACGTCTTGGAGTTCACAGCGGCCGTTTTTCCCGCAGGTCGTACACCGCAGGTTGTGATTCGAGAGCAGAAGGTCCAGATTTACGTCGCGGGCGTTCGCCGCTTCCTCGGCGTCCGTCCGGACGACCATGCCGTCATCCGCCGGGAAACTGCACGACGGGACGATGCCGTGTTCCTCGGTTTCGACCATACAGGTTCGGCATTCGCTTCGCGGGCCGATCCGGTCGTCCTCGTCGTACGAACAGAGTGCCGGAACGTAGCCATCGGTTTCGATCTGCTCGACCGCGTCGAGCAGCGTGTCGCCTTCCTCGACCGTGATCGACTCACCGTCCACGGTAACGGTGGCACGGTTGGCTCCGCCGACGTCGGGGTCGTTCGCCGTTCCGGTTTCGATGTAATCGTTCAGCGGAATATCGGGACCCTCGGTATCGCGCGAATTCTCCCAGATGGGATCGGTACTCATACGCACCCCTCACTGCCCGCATTTTCGGGTCTATTATGATGAATCGTGCGACCGCGCATTGAATAACACACCGCATACGAGTATCACGAGATTTCACTTAGTATTGCTGGCTAAACGGTCACGTATCGAGAGTAAGACGACGGAGAACGGGCCGGAAAAAATCCGGTGGGAAATCAGATCAGCATGTGTAGTTTGGTTAAATCCTAGCAAGGGTGGCGGGGCTTTTGACGGGATGAATGTGTCCCAAGTCCAGATATTTTTCCACGATCCATAAGTTATATTAGAGATTAAATGCATTTTCTGAAAATATTTCACGATCGCAAAGAATTTACCGCGATAGTATGACTCGAAACCATGGCCCGTAAGTCCCTCCCGCGCCGCCGCGTGCTCGCAGTGACCGGTACTGCCCTCCTCGGAGGTTGTCTCGGTTCGAGACGATCCGGAACGAAACCGGACCGGACGGAAACGGACCGGACGGAAACGGACGAAACGAAAACTGAAATGCGCGGAACGCCCGCTTCCGAGGGGTCGTGGGCGCAAATGGGACGGAATTCAAATCACAGTGGATACAACCCGACGATTCCATCGACGTGTTCGGACGTTCGATGGAACGTCGAGATAGACGCGGTCGTTGACGATGGTCGGCGTCGTCAACGGACCGTCCGTCTCGACGTTCCACCGAACGTCCGAACACGTCGATGGAATCGTCGGGTTGTATCCACTGTGATTCGAATTCCGTCCCATTTGCGCCCACGACCCC